>JADZBY010000316.1 GCA_020851855.1 Anaerolineae bacterium | reverse complement strand
GGGTCGGCCCGGCGTCTTCGGGCGGCGGCTCCAGCGCGCCGCGCATCTCGACCTGAAGCTGCTCGAACAGGTCCAGCAATTCGGGCCGGATGATGTGACATTCTTCGATGGGGATGATATGCTGATCGTCGGTGGCGACGAAGCCCAGGCGGCCATCGTCCGTGAGGCGAAACGTCACGCGCGAGCGGTACTGCCACGGGTCCGGGCTGGGCAGCGTGGGATGGACGTAGGCATCCTGAAAGCCGCCGATGCGCGCCAACTGGTCGATGACGACCTGCCGCTTGAAATCCAGTTGCGCCGGGTAGTCGATGTGCTGCCACTGGCAGCCGCCGCAGCGCCCCGGCCCGAAGTGCGGGCAGCGGGGATATACGCGCGCCTCGGACGGCTCCAGCAGGGTGACGCCCTCGGCCATCGCAAAGCGGCCCCGGTCCTGCACGATGCGCGCCGTGATGCGCTCGCCGGGGATGGCATACGGCACGAAGATGGCGCGCCCGTTGTGGCGGCCAATGGCGCTGCCGCCGTGCGCCATGGTTGTCAGCTCCAGCTCAAAAACGTCGTCGTTTTCGCCCTCATCGCCCGGCCTGCTGCCGGGAGATGGAAAGTCATGTGAACTCATGGACAAGGATTCCTCTAAATTCTCGTCGTCCGCCGCGCCCACCGCGGTGTACGGGCATCCACGCCCGGCCCTGCGCAGGCTGACGGCGCGCATTATCGCCGCCGGGCTGGCGCTGGCGCTGGTGGGCGCAGCGGGGCAGACCGTGATGGCGCTGGCGCTCGGCGCGGCGGGCTTACTATTATGGATCAGTACGCTGTTCACGCTAGGGTTTGCCGCCGTGTTGGCAGCGCTGGCCACTCTGCACCCTGAGCTTACCGCCTGTGAGGACGGCCTGTTGCTCAGGCCGCTGCTGGGACGTTCGGCGCGCGTGGCGTGGTCGGCGCTGGCCGGGATTGAGCCGCATCCGCTCATCTTCAACAACGAGGGCACGGGGCGGCTGTTGCACGGAAAAAACTACCGCCCGCGCGCCGGGCTGCTGGTCGTGGCGCGGCCCGGCGCGGGGCTTCCGGCGCGCTACCGGCTGGTCGATCTGGTCACCGGCGGGCCGGGCCGCCCGGTTTTCGCCATTTCCAGCGCGACGCACGCCGACTACGAACGGTTGGAAAGGCTGATCCGGGCGCGAATAATGACGTGAATGACCGGCCCTCACCCCCTGACCCCTCTCCACGCGGCGTACCGCGTAGAGAGGGGGGAACTGTGCGGCGGCTGGGCGGTGAGATGATCTGATGCGATGGCCCTCACCCCCTGACCCCCTCTCCCGACCGCCGAGTACGGCTAGGAGAGGGGGAACGGCGTTGGTTCGCTCGCTCCCCTCTCTACGGCTGCCGGGGTTCCCTCTGGGGTGGCAGTCGTGGAGAGGGGCCGGGGGTGAGGTCAGGGCATTGACATTGTCTACCTGGGCAGCGTCCGCCGGTCGACGTTCGTAACACCCTCTAGGAGAGGGGGGAAACTGTGCGGCGGTTGGGGATAGCGGCTTAACGTGCGAGTCAGCCCTTTGGCACGACCACGGCGCGTACCACGCCGTCTTTGTACGTCGAGGCCACGTCGAACGCCTCATTCACGCGGTCCAGCGGATAGACGTGTGTCGCCAGCCCATCCAACTCGACCTTGCCGCTCGCGGCGAGCGCGATGGCGGGCGGATAGGCGTGCTTCATGCGCCGCGAGTACAGGATGGTCAATTCTTTGCGCCGCGCCGCCGAGGCCCGCACCGTGAGCACGTCTTCCGCCGGGATGCCGACGATGACGACGCGCCCACCCATGCGCGCCGCGTCCACGCACTGCGAGGCCGTGCCTTCGACCCAGGCTGCCTCAAGCGCCACGTCCACGCCGCGCCCGTTCGTATGGCGCATGATCTCGGCCACCGGATCGGCCTGATCGGCGTTGATCAGCACATCCGCGCCGTAATTCGCCGCCAGATCGAGCCGCCAGTCGTATTTGTCCACGGCGACGATGCGCCGCGCGCCCGCCAGCCGGATCAGGCGCACGATGAGCAGCCCGATGCCGCCGCAGCCGATGATCAGCACGTCATCCCCGACACGCACCGCCGCCAGCCGGGCCGCGTGCAACGCCACGCCGAGCGGTTCGAGCATGGCCGCGCCGATGGGCGTGATGCCGTCTGGCAGCGGCACACACGAGCGCGCTTCGTGCACGAAATGCTCACGCATCGCGCCCTGAAACGGGTACAGGCCAATGAACTTCAGGCGCAGGCACAGGTGCGGGTCGCCCGTCTGGCACGGCTCGCACTCGCCGCAGGGCGTGGCCGGGTCAATGGCCACCAGTTGCCCAATCTTGTAGCGCTCGCGGTCCACGCCCGGCCCCAGCGCGATGATCGCGCCGGCTGCCTCGTGGCCGAGTGTGAGCGGTTCTTTGGGCGCGATGCCGCCCACGTTGCCCAGCGTGTACGTGTGCAGATCGCTGCCGCACACGCCGACCGCGCCGACTTCCAGCACGACTTCGCCCGGCCCCGGCTCTTGATCTTCGATTTCGGCCACGCGCAGGTCGAGCGGGCCATGCAGGAACGATGCTTTCACGTTGAATGCCCTCCGAAAAAGAACCCTCACCCCCGGCCCCTCTCCCTCATGGCGAGGGGAGAAATGCGGAAGGGGTCTGCTTGTCCCCCTCTATCCCTGGGGAGTAAGGGCAATGCGTTATACCGCCGCCATCCGCCGCCAGTCCGTCGCTGCCTCGAAGGCGTGCCCGGCGCGCAGCACGAGCGCTTCGCCCCACAGCGAGCCGGCGATTTGCAGCCCGATGGGCAAGCCGTCGTCGGTGAAGCCGCACGGCAGCGCCAGCGCCGGCGTGCCGGTCATGTTGAACGGCGCGGTGAACTGCGTCCAGTTGTAGCCCGCGTCGGCGGTCCCCAGCCCCTCGATGGGCACGGCGGGCAGCGGCGTGGCCGGCAGCACGATCACGTCATAGTCGTCGAAGAACTGGCCCAGCCGGTGCGCCGCCAGCGCGCCAACGCGCCGCAGGTGGGCATAATCCGCCGCGCTGGCCGCCGAATCGCGCGCCATGCGGGCGAGGATGGCCGGGTCGAACTTGTCCGGCTCGCTCTCCAGCCGCTCGCGGTGGAAGGCGGCGGCCTCTGCGCCGAGCAGCATCCGCGTGGCGCGGCCCGCTTCGCCCAGCCAGCCCAGGTCCACGAGGCTCACTTCCGCGCCGAGCCGGGCGAAGACTTCGAGCGCCTCATCCACCGCCGCCAGCACATCTGGGTGCGCCTGGGTGAAATAGGCGTCGTTCGGCGCGGCCACGCGCAGGCCCTTCACGCCGGCTTTCAGGTCGCGCAGGACGTGCGGCACGGGTTGATCGTCCGACGCCGGATCGAGCGGGTCAAATCCGGCCACCGCCTGGAACATCAGCGCCACGTCCTCGACGCAGCGCGCCATCGGCCCGGCGTGATCCAGGCTCCAGCCGAGTGGGATCACGCCGCGCAGGCTGACCCGGCCATAACTCGGCTTGAGGCCGGCCACGCCGCACAACGACGACGGGATGCGGATCGAGCCGCGCGTATCGCTGCCCATCGACGCCATGCACAAGCCCGCCGCCAGCGCCGCGCCCGATCCGCCCGACGAGCCGCCGGGAATATGCGCGGGGCGCGGCGGCATGGCCCACGGGTTGTTGCACGGGCCGAAGTGCGCGTTGACGTTCGTGATGCCGAACGCCCATTCGTGCAGGTTCAGCTTGCCGAGAAGGATCGCGCCCGCCGCGCCTAGTTTTTCCACGACGGCGCTGTCCTGGTCCGGCACGTTGTCAGCC
>JADZBY010000315.1 GCA_020851855.1 Anaerolineae bacterium | reverse complement strand
CCCTGGTGGATCACAGCGAGGCGTGCATGAGAAACATGCGGCGGGGGATGGTACAGGCGTGGAATTGCCTCAGCGCGGTCTGGCGGGGCCTGCGCCGCTGGCAGAAAGCGGCGGTCGGCGGCGCGCTGGCGGCGCTGCTGGCCGGGAGCGCCGTCTATCTGTGGCTCTTTGCCGGCCTGCCGGCCATCGATCAGCTTCACAGCGGCCTGATGCTGCCCAGCACACGTATCCTGGACCGCAACGGGCAGCTTCTCTACGAGATCATGGCGCAGGACGGGGGCCGGCAGTACGCTGTCCCTCTCGAAGCCATCCCGCAGGCCTTGATCGACGCGACGCTGGCCACGGAAGACCGCAATTTCTACCGCACGCCCGGCGTCGACCTGGAAGGCGTGCTGCGCGCCCTGTGGATCAACGTGCAGGGCGGCGAAGTGCTGGCCGGCGGCAGCACCATCACGCAGCAGGTCGCGCGTAACCTGCTGCTCGACCCGGATCAGCGCGCCGAACGCACCTTACGCCGCAAGCTGCGTGAGATGATCCTGGCCCTGCGTCTGGCCGGAGCATACAGCAAGGACGAAATCCTGGCGCTGTATCTGAACCAGTCGTACTACGGCAATCTGGCGTATGGCGTGCAGGCCGCATCACGGGTGTACTTCAACAAGGACGTGCACGAGCTTGATCTGGCGGAATGTGCCATGCTGGCCGGCCTGACGCAGCTTCCCGGCATCCATGATCCGCTGACCAACCCGCAGGCGGCCAAAGACCGGCAGCGGATCGTCCTGGACCTGATGGTACGCAATGGCAGCCTGAGCGCCGAACAGGCGGAGATGGCGGCGGCGGAGCCGCTGCAATTCGGCTCCGGGCAGATCGCCATCCGCGCGCCGCATTTCGTCGTGGCCGTCTGGGAGCAGCTCAAGCGCGATTACCCCGGTCCGTTGTACCAGGGCGGCCTGACCGTCGCCACGACGCTCGATCTGGACTGGCAGACGTTGGCCGAGACGGTGGCGCGCCGCCACATTGACGATCTCAATCACCCGGCGGCGGGCGGCATCTCGCACCACGCGAGCAACGCGGCGCTCGTCGCGCTGGACCCGGCGACCGGGCAAGTGCGCGCCATGCTGGGCAGCGTCGATTACTTCAACGAGTCGATCAGCGGGGCCGTCAACATGGCTGTGACGCCGCGCCAGCCCGGCTCCACGCTCAAGCCGTTCACCTATGCGCTGTCCTTCGACCCAGGCCGGCCCGATCCCTGGACGCCCGCCACGATGCTGCTGGACGTGAACACGCCGTTCGTCACACAACGCCTGCAAAGTTACACGCCGGGCAATTATGGCAACGTGGAACACGGCCCGGTGCTCATCCGGGAAGCGCTGGCCTCGTCCTACAATATTCCCGCCGTCATTGCCCTCGATCACGTCGGACTGCGCCCGCTGCTGGACTTCCTGCACCGGCTGGGCATTTCCACGCTCAACGACCCGACCAAGCTCGACCTGTCCGTGACACTCGGCGGCGGCGAGGTGAGGCTGCTGGAACTGACCGCCGCCTATGCCGCGTTTGCCAACGAAGGCCGGACGGTGACGCCCCGCCTGATCCTGGACATCCGCGATGCGTCGGGTGCGGTCCTCTACCAGTGGACGCCGCCTGCGTCGGAGCAAATCCTCGATCCGCGCGTCGCCTACCTGATCACCGACATCCTCAGCGACAACTACGCCCGCCTGCCCGCTTTTGGCGATCACAGCCCGCTCGAAATCGGGCGTCCGGCGGCGGCGAAAACGGGCACGACGACCGACTTTCGCGACAACTGGACGGTGGGTTACACGCCGGATGTAGTCGTCGGCGTGTGGGTGGGCAACGCCGACAACACGCCGATGGTCAACGTGACGGGCGTTTCCGGCGCTGGCCCGATCTGGAACGAGTTCATGCGGGCGGTCCTACGCGGCCAGCCCAAACGCGGATTTACCCGTCCGGATGGCGTCGTCCAGGCGGAAGTGTGCAGCGCGTCGGGACTGCTGCCCACCGAGTTCTGCCCGTCGCGCCGGCTGGAATGGTTCATCGAGGGCACGACGCCAATGCAACGGGATACGATGTTCCAGGCGCGCACCATCGACGCCGCAACGGGCGCACTGGCGACAGAGAGCACGCCCGTGGAGCGGCGGACGACGCGCGTGTATCAGGTCTTGCCGCAAGAGGCGCGGGATTACGCCCTCAAACACGACATCGAGCAGCCGCCGGGCGGCGCGCCTGCAGCAGATGCAGCCCAGGCAGGGCAGCCCGATGCGCTGCGCCTGATCATGCCTGACCCGTTCACCGTATACCAGCTCAATCCGCAGATCCCGTTTGAGCTACAGAAGATACGTTTTGCCGCCGCCGTGCCGCGCAACACGGAATACGTCGCCTTCATGCTGGATGGCGAAGAAATCGCCGCCGCCTATGCCGAACCCTGGTGGGTCTGGTGGGAGCTAACGCCCGGCCCGCACACGCTGACGGCCACCGCGCATCTCCTGGACGGCGCGCAGACGACGAGCGAACCGATCCCGTTCAGCGTCGTGTCGTTCGTGCAGCCCGATAACCGCCTGTTGAGCGGCGAGATCGGGCCGTGAAGCACGCTCTGCCCGGCGCGCCGCAACGCGCACCGGGCAGAACGATGCAGCCCTCACCCCAGCCCCTCTCCACGCCTGCCACCCCAGTGGGGACCCCGGCAGCGCCGAGAGGGGAGTGTGCACGCCGGTCACCGCGCTTTTCCCCCTCTCGATGCGGTACTCCGCATGGAGAGGGGTAGGGGGGTGAGGCTCAAAGTTCCTAACAGCTTCCAGCGCCACTGTACGCATCAGGACAGCGGCAGCGTTTTCGTGAAAACCGCCTGAATTTGTAGGTAACCAGCGCAGAATCGGGTTACAATGCCCTCATGGCGCTGAGTCGCCGTGCTCCCTTCGCCGCACCACGCCCCCGCGAGGCAACCTCATGGCGGATTTGATCGGGCAGCGTTTAGGAAATTACCAGGTTACGGCGCTTCTGGGCGAAGGCGGCATGGCCGCCGTCTACCGAGCGCGCCAGGTCAATATCGACCGCGATGTCGCCATCAAGGTCATCGACGCCAGGCTGGCGCGCAACCCGGAATTTATCAGGCGCTTCGAACGTGAAGCGCGAACCATTGCGTCATTGAACCATGCGCACATCCTCAAGCTGTTCGATTACGGCCAGCACGACGATGCCATCTACCTGGTCATGGAATTGCTCATGGGCGGCAGTCTCGCTGCGCAGGTGCGCCGGGGACCGCTGCCCGCCGAGCGCGTGGCGGGCATCCTGGACCAGATCGCCTCGGCGCTGGACTACGCGCACCAGAAGGGCATCATCCACCGCGACCTGAAGCCGCAGAACGTGCTTTTTGACGAGGCGGGACAGGCGCACCTGACCGACTTCGGCATCGCGAAGATCGTCAATGAGGGCACGTCGCTCACCATGAGCGGCATGACGATGGGCACGCCGATGTACATGGCCCCGGAGCAATGGCAGGGCGCGGACCTCGACGCCCGCTCGGACGTGTACGCGCTCGGCGTGATGCTCTACGAGATGCTGAGCGGGCAGGCGCCGTTCCTGGCCGACACGCCCGCCAGCCTGATGTACAAGCACCTTCAGGAAACGCCGCCGCCGCTCCAGCCGCACCGTCCCGACCTTCCGGCGGGCATCGAGGCCGTGCTGATCAAGGCGCTCGCCAAGAACCGAGACCGCCGGTTCAGTTCGGCGGGCGACGTCGCGGCGGCTTTCCGGCTGGCCCT
>JADZBY010000314.1 GCA_020851855.1 Anaerolineae bacterium | reverse complement strand
GGCTCCAGCGTGTTCCACAGGCCATAGTCGGGCAGCCGCAGCCGCGCCGGGTCGCCGTCGGCGGGCGTGAGGGCGACGCGCGCCGTGTGTTGCCACACCTCACCGGGCGAGACGGGCCGCGCCGCAAGCAGTACGTCGCGCTGGTGATTGTTGGTCAGTTGCGCATAGGCCCGCATGGCCGCGCCGCAGGTCGTTAATGCCAGCCCGGCCAGCGTGAGCAACCGGAAGAAGCCTCTCCACGTCATGAATCCCATCCCTCACCATGCCCGGAACTGGTTGGCGACGCCCGCCGCGCCCAACGCGCTGAGCACCAGGATCACGATCAGGATCACCACCACCGCCATGGGCAGCACGACCGCCATCAGTTCCCCGATTCCGCGCTTCGGCTGGCCTTTCGGACCGTCCCGGCGCTGTGTCACACGGTTCACCCTGCACATCCTCTCGCCGCTTTCGCCCCACAGCATACGCCGGGCCTGGACCGGCGTGAATGGGCGCTGCGCATGGCCAGCCCATGACAACCGTCCAGATTGCCCTGTGACCAGACCGCTCGACGCGCGCCGCCGTCCGAATCCAGAATCGGTCTATAATGGGGTTGTCCTGGCGCTGTCACAGCCGCGCACACAGGACCGGGCAGTCTGGTGTTCTGGGAGAAAGAAGCCGATGAGCAAAGGGGCCGCCCTGCCCACCCGCAGCGTGAACTACCCCAACGTCCTGGGCCTGATCACGGGCGGTCCGCTGTTAAACCTGGGCCTGCTGCAAGTCGCCGTGGCCTGTCGCCCGCCCATCGTCCCCGCCGGACAGTCGTTCCAGGCGCTCGTCTTCATGCAGAATGCCTCTGCCGCCGAAGTGGATGCCCTGGTCCGCCTGACGCTGCCCAAACGCGACCTGGCCGACAAACCGGGCCGCTTCAACACGCCGGTGAGCAAGCCGGTGCGCGTCGGATTGCTGCCCGGCGAGGTGGCCTACGCCAGCCTGCCCTTCAGCGCATCGCACCAGGCCGAGCCAGGCGATACCTACGTGGCCGAAGTCGAGGTGCAGGTCGAGGTCAAGGGCCGCAACACCAGCCGCGTACGCGACGAGGCGGGCGGCTCCGCGTTTTCGCTGCTCGACATCGAATCGGCGCGTCACCCCATCTTTCAGGCCGTGATGGGCCTGGACTATTCGACGGAGATCACCGCCGACAGCCGCCGCGGCCCGACCGCTAACCGCGCCGTGTTGTACCTGCCCTTCGCCGTAGACAAACCGACGATTGCCGGGCTGCCCGAGGACTTGAAGCCCGGCTTTACCCGGTTGTGGACCGAAGCGGATTACGTGGACGAGGATCGGCTGGTCGAGATGCAGCGCGGATTGGCCGAACGCGCGCTGCCCCACCTGAACCGCATGACGGCGTTCTTCCCGCTTCTCCGGCACATCCAGGAGCGCTTCACGGCGGCGGGTTACCGGCTGTGGGCGGGCGAGGGCGTGCTCATCGCCAAGATTCTGAGCATGGCGCTCGAAGCCGGCCACCACATGACCGTCATCGGGCATCCTGCGCCGGTGCAGACGCGCTGGTTCGTCGCCCTGTGCGCCGCGCTGGCCCGCCAGCCTGACCTTGCCGACCGGCTGCGCGTCGACTCCGGCGCGGTGGAGCGCCTGCTCACCGAGACGCTGTACCTTGACCTGGTGCGCGACGCCTGCGTGCTTGGCTTCTCCATGCTGGCCACGGTCAGCCGCCAGCACTTTGGCGACGACGCCGAGATGGAAGCCTACATCGGGCGGCTGGCGGCGAGCCTGGCCACCGGCAGCCCACCCCTGGACATCGGGCGCGTCTACTTGCCACTCGTGCTCGCCGGACTGCTCGTCAACGGGCGCGTCGTGATGCCCGAAGAGTACGCGCCTGAGACGGTGAGCCTCTTGCAGCGGGCGCTGGACCACCGCGCCGACGAGCGGAACGACCGCACGGCATCCGTGTTCAGCATGGCGTCCGAATTGATGGCGCGCACAGACGAGCGATAGCGATGATGAACTGATGGCTATCGTCTACACGCCGAGCGCCCCGCCGCCGGCCTGCGCGCGGGATGCGAACGCTCACATGTGAAATTGATCAGCCGGCATGGAGTAACCTGATGTCCAACAACGTATCTCCCTCCACGGCGCCGGACTTCCCCGATGTCCTGGGCATGGTCACCGGCGGTGCGCGCCAGAGCGCCGGTGCGGTGCATTACGCGCTGGCGCTGTACCCCACCTCGGTGACGGTTGGGCAGGCGCTCGAAGCCCTCATCCTGCTGCAAAATGCCTGCAACCGGCCCGTGCCCGTCGCCGTGACGCTGTACCTGCCCCGCAAGGACGTGGACGGCAACCGGATGAGCCTCGTCGCGCCCAAAGAGAACCTGACCGTGAATCTGGGGCCGGGTGAAGCGGGCCTTTTGCACGTGCCGATCATCCCCTACCCGCCCACGCGCCCCAGCGAAGAAAACGTCATCGGCGTGCGGGCCGAAGCGCGACTGCCGCGCGGCGCGCACATCGTACATGGGCCGCACGGTGGCCGCCCGGCGAGCGTCTTGAGCATGTCGCCGTTTCGGCTCAACACCCTGCGTGAAGTGGGCTTCGCGGCGGCGCTCGAAGGCGAGCACGTCGTCAAGACGTTCAACATCCTGCCGGGCAGCATCGCCGCGCCACAGCCGGATTTGAGTCCGCGCTATGAGACGCTCTGGTCGGCGCGCGAGCTGCCCGACGAGCGCGCGCGTTATCTGGCCCTTGCCGAGCGCGCGGCGGACTTTGCGCAGACGCTGGAACGGTCCCGCCTGCTCGCGCCGCTGGCCGCCGCGACGGAAGGCCGTTATGCGCGCGCCGGGCTGTCGCTGCACCCCAGCGAGGCGCTGTTTCTGGGCAAGACGCTGGCCTACACGCTCGAAGATGGCTTGCAGGCCGAAGGGGTCTATCCGCTGGACGAGGCGGCCTGGTTCCGGCGGCTGATCACCGTGGCGGACGACGACGGCCTGCTCTCGGACCGCGACGGGCTGATCGCCTACCTGTACACGGCCCTGGTGCGGGATGCTGTGCGGCTGGGGCTGGCCATGGTCGAGCGGGCGTCGGGCGAGAAGCTCGGTGAGGTGAGCGATCACATTGCCTACGCCCAGGAAGTCGTATCGGCGCTGGAGACGCAGCGCGAGAGCGATCTGGGCCACGTGTACCTGCCGCTGATCCTGGCGGGCGTGCTCGTGAACAATCTCGTGAAGGACGCGCGCGAGAATCCCTGGGAAAGCCTGGCGCGGCTGCGCGAAGCATGGCGCGGGCGCATCCGGCTGGCGGGCAGCCAGTACGGCTGGGTGTCCGAGATGCTCAGCAACTTCATGTACGAGGCGGAACAGGTCCTACACCGCGCCGCCGTGCCGCGCCCACCGGCTGGTATGCCGGGCGGGCCGCCGCTGAGCAGCGTCAATCCGCCCGCCGAGCACGCCCGGAATGGCAAAGACGGTAAAGACGGCAAGGACGGCCACGAAGGACAGGCGAAGGCCAATACGCCGAGCGCGCGGCTCCCATCTGGCCCGCCCGACCGCAAATCATAGGGAGCGCCGGTCCTGCTCGGCGTCCGGGCGGCCCAGCGCTTCGAGGTCGATTTCCTCGTCTTCGGGCAGCGCCAGATGGGCGCGTTTGCGTTTGGCGCGCGCTTCGGGCGCATCGCTCACGTCGATGTCGTCCAGCGAGCTGTCCAGGCCGCCGATGGCGCGCTTGATGCGGGCTTCCAGCACGAGCGAGCGCTTGATCTCGCGGTCGCCGTGCTCGCTCTCGGAATAGGCCGAGATGCCGTGAAACATGACCGCCAGCCCCGTAGCGACCGTCATCAGGATGGCGGCGGCTTGCCATTCCCTATCGGCAAGCGCGATGGCCCACGCCAGCAGGATCAAGAACGCGACCAGGGCGAAATTGACGATGAACAGGATCAGGCGGCGCTTCTGCTTGGCGCGCTTGAAGTTTTGCCTCACATAGTCCCGAATCTCGTCGTCAATCGGCGTGTCGGCGAGAACTGATTTGTTGAACATGCGCTTTCTATGTCCTTGCACTGGGAGAACAACCCTCACCCCAGCCCCTCTCCCTTATGGCGAGGGGTGAAAAACCCGCGCCCTGCATTCTATACTCCCCTCTCGCCCCCTGGGAGAGAGGGGCCGGGGGAGTGAGGGACTGCGTTCGCATCTCGCGGACGAATCAGTTACCATAACAGCACTGGTCGAGCGACCATGACGCCCACGATTAAGAAGGCGCTTCGACGTGAAAACCTACAACCTCTGCTTGCTCGGCTTTGGCAATGTCGGGAAGGCTCTGCTACGCCTTCTCGTCGAAAAGCGCGCCACGCTGCGCGACCGGTACGGCTTCGATTGGCAGATCACGGGCGTCGCCTCGCGCCGCCTGGGCTGGATCGCCGCGCCGGATGGGCTGGACCCGGAAACGCTGCTCCGGGGCGAACTCCCCGCGCCGATGGCCGATACCGGCGCTGACCCGGTGCGCGCCTGGCTGGACCGTGCGCGCGCCGACGTGCTCTTTGAGAACAGCTCGCTCAACGCCCAGACCGGCCAACCGGCCATTCACCATCTACGCACGGCGCTCGAATTGGGTGCACACGCCATCACGGCGAACAAAGGCCCCATCGTACACGCCTACCACGACTTACGCGATCTGGCCCTACAGCACGGCAAACGCTTCATGTTCGAGTCGACGGTGATGGATGGCGCGCCGATCTTCTCGCTGTTCCGCGATGCTCTGCCCGCCGCGAGCATCGTGCGTTTTCGCGGCATCCTGAACTCCACCACCAATTATATCCTGACCCGTATGGAAGCCGGCCTGGACTTTGACGCCGCCGTGCGTGAGGCGCAGGCCATCGGCATCGCGGAGACGGACCCCAGCGCCGATGTGGATGGCTGGGATGCGACGGTCAAGGTGACGGCGCTGGCCACCGTGCTCATGGATAGCCCGCTTGACCCGGCGCAGGTCGAGCGGAGTGGGATTCGCGGCCTGACGGGCGAGGCAGTCCAGGAAGCGCTGGCGCAGGGCTTCCGCTACAAGCTGGTGTGCACTGCCGAGCGCGACGAGGCGGGGAGCATCCGCGCCCGCGTGGGCATGGAAAAGGTCAGTCTGACCGACCCGCTGGCCTCGGTGATGGGCACGTCGTCGCTGGTGCACTTTGAGACGGATGTACTGCCCGGCCTGACCCTGACCGAGCACAATCCCGGCCCAAAAACCACGGCTTATGGGCTGCTGGCCGACCTGATCAACGCGCTGCGCTGAGGTCCGTGCACGGCGACGCGATGAAACGCGGACCGCATCAGCCGTCTGCCGGTTTGACGTCGTTTTCCTGCGCAAAGGCGCGCCCGACCGCCGGGTTGAAGAAGCGCAGCTGCACCCGTCGCCCGTCGTCTGTGAATTTGCCGGTCAATCCGGCCACGTAGGCCACATCGCCGAACACCTGCCGCAGCAGGAACGGCGCCCAGTACAGCGCGCGGCCCAGGAAGGGGACGGCCAGCAGCTTGAGCAGCCCTTCGATCACGCCGCCGCCCAGGATACCGGCGATGAGAGCCATCCCGGCCAGGATGAGCAGGCCATTGCCGCGCTCGCTGATAACCTCGCCGTAACCCAGGTTGATGCCGGCGCGTTGCAGCACTCCCTGGAGATACAGCAGGGCAACGAACGTCCCGGCGCTGATGACGATCATGCCCAGCAGCGCCGACGCCCAGCTCATCAGCGCGATCCGGTCGTCGGCGCGTCCGCAGCGGGCGCACAGGGGTATGGTGTACTGCTTCGTCACCGCTTCCTGGCTCTTGCCACGCACCACCAGGCGCGAGAGGCTGAGTTTACGGTCGACTTCCGCCGCCCGCCCGCAGCAGTGGCACAGCGCGGGGAAGGCTGGCTCGTCTTCGGCAGGCAATTCAAAGCGCATCGGCCTTATCTCCCGGTGAAATGCGGTGAAACAGCCCGAACACCCCGCTCTTTTTTTGCCTCTTCACGCGCCGCAAGCGAAAATCCCGCGCAGCGTGACTGGCGACAGTGCGCGGGGCAAAGCCTAGCATGAAAGTTGAGGACACGAAAGCGGACACGTGGATCACATCGCCATTATCTTCGACATGGACGGCACGATTCTGGACACGGAGACGCCCGATTACGAAACGTGGCGGGACCTGTACGCAGCGCACGGCCTGGATTTACCGCTGGACCTGTGGAAGCAGCGCATCGGCGTGGTATACGCGGCGCTCGACCACGTTTTTGACCCGGCGGCGCACTTTGAGCGGCTGACGGGGGTCGCACTGGGCACAGAGACGCGCCGCGAGCAGTTCGAGCGTTACCTGGAGCGCTGCGGCCTTCAGGACGCGCTGCCCGGCGTGCGTGAGCTGATCGAATCGGCGCGGCAGGCCGGTATACCGCTGGCCATCGCGTCGAACTCGGACCTGGGCTGGATCGAGCGCTGGCTGAGCCACCTCGGCCTACGCGAGCCGTTCGGCTGCATCTCCACCTTTGAGCACGTGGCGCATCCAAAGCCCGCGCCAGATGTGTATCTGAACGCAGCGGCGTGCCTGGGCGTTGCGCCGGAGCGCTGCATCGCCGTTGAGGATTCGCCGGTTGGGATGCAGGCCGCGCTGGCCGCCGGGATGCGCTGCGTGGCCGTGCCGAATGCGCTTACCGCGCACCTGCCCCGTCCCGACGGCGCGGCGCTCACCCTCAGCTCGCTGGCGGACACGAGTCTGGAGAAGTTGCTGGCGCTGGTGGGGCGGTGAGGGCAGGGCAAACGAATCAAACTGGATGGATCGCCGCCGCGTCAGGCCCGCCCGGCGCTGAAGCGACCGGGCTGAATGTACAAAGCCCGTTCGGGCTGGAATGCTGTTCTCAGCCCGGTAGGGCTTGGCAGCTTTAGCCCCATGCTTCAGCGTGGGGCGCTCTCAGTCGATTTTGGTGCGATAACCCTGGCGGCGAGGTCCGCTCACGTTGCAGATGGGTGCTTAAAGTGCTACAGTAAGCGCGATCATCGCTTCTCATGGGCGGACTGCGGACGGAGAAAAACGGCGCATGGGACTGGCCACAGACGCCGCCGCGCGACGGCAGCGCACCATTCAGATGACGCTGCTGTTCATCATCCTGGCAACGCTGCCGTGTTATTGCGTGGGGCTGGCGCTTCTGACCGTTGCACCGTCGCGCGGGTCGCGCACGCCCACGCCGCAAGGCACGGATTTGCTCGGCGGCACGCCGTCGCTGGTCGTGCCCAGCCTGCGCCCCAGCATCACGCCCGCCGGATTTGTCACCCTGGTGCAGCCGTCCCTGATCAGCCCGCTGCGGCCCACGCCGACGCAGCTCTGGCTGATCCCCACCTCGCCGTTCGTGCCCACGTCGCCGGTGTTGCCCACCCAGCCGCCCGCCCCCACCTGGACGCCGTTCACCAACCCGACCTGGACGCCCGCGCCGCCCGTCTTGCCCTCGGAGACGCCCATCGTCATCGTGCCGCCGACCAGCACCCCGGTGGAGCCGACGGCGACCTCTCCGCCGCCCACGGAGACTGAAACCGCAACACCCACGCCGACCTGGACCGAAACCCCGACGGCGACCCTGACCGTGTTCCTGCTCCCGACTGAAACTGAAACCGAGACGCCCACGCCGACTTTTACACCCACTCCGACGGAGACGCCTAGCCTGACGCCCACCCTTTGACTATACTGAACTGATGTACGCCCAACGCCTGAAACCGGGTGAACAGTCGCTTGTCCGGCGCACGCCGGACGTGAGCATCGTTTGCGCCGTAACTGCAACAAAGGAATAGACGGTGACGCTCGACCTGAAGGCACATCTCAAGACGCTGTGCAATGCGCACGGCCCGACCGGCCACGAACGGCCCATCCACGACCTGATTCGCGAGGCGTGGACGCCTTATGTGTCGCGTTTTGATACCAGCCCGCTGGGCAGCCTGGTGGGCTACCGGGACGGCTCCGGCCCGGGGCCGCGCCCGAAGATCATGCTGTGCGCCCACATGGACGAGATCGGCATGGTCGTGAACAAGATCGAGCGCGGCTTCTTGCACGTCTCGGACATCAGCGGCACGGACAACCGCAACGTGGCCGGGAAGCCGGTCATTGTGCATGGCCGGGAGCCGGTGCGCGGCGTGGTGGCCGTACACCCGCGCCATACGCTGCCCGGCAGCAAACAGAGCCAGTACCCGGACTGGGAAGACCTGTTTGTCGATGTTGGCCTGCTGCCCGAAGAGGTCGAGGCGCGCATCCGCGTGGGCGACGTGGTGACGCTCGATACGCCGGCGCTTGATTTGGCCGGGAGCCGGGTGGCGGGCAAAGCCTTTGACAACCGGTCCAGCGTGGCGGCGGTGACGGTCTGCCTGGATGCGCTGGCCAGCCGGGTACACGCCTGGGACGTGCTGGCCGTGGCCTCGGTGCAGGAAGAGGGCGGCGCGTGGGGCGCGGGCGCGGATGCCCACCGGATCGCGCCCGATCTGGCCATCGCCCTGGACGTGACCTTTGCGCCGCAGCCCGGCACACCGTCGCCCAGTTTCCGGCTCGGCGGCGGCCCAACGCTCGGCCTCGGCCCGAATTTCCACCCGGCGCTGATGACGGCCATCAGAGAAACGGCGGATCGGCTGGAAATCCCACTCACCTACGAACCGACGCCCGCCGGGAGCGGCACGGACGCCTGGCCGATCCAGATCGCGCGCGAAGGCATCCCGGCGGCGCTGCTCGGCGCGCCGGTGCGCAACATGCACAGCAGCGTGGAGACGCTCGATACGAAGGACGTGGAGCGCCTGGGCCGTTTGCTGGCCGAGTTCATTGCCGAACTGACGCCGGACTTCGTCAAGCGCGTGGTGTGGGATGCGGACGAGCAGCCAGAATCGGAGAGCGCGTCATGAGCGCGGACAATGCTGCATTTGACATCAAAGGCCAGTTGCGGGCGCTCTCCGAGGCGGTGGGCGTCGCGGGCGACGAACGCCAGGTGCGAAGGCTCATCCTCGACGCCCTGAAAGATCGCGCCCAGGATGTGAGCGTTGACCCGCTGGGCAGCGTGACCGCGCTCAAAAAGGGCGCGGGCGCATCGCCGCTGCGCGTGCTCGTCACGGCGCACATGGATGAGCCGGGCTTCATGGTCACCGAGGTGGGCGACAACGGGCTGATCACCGTGACGGGCGTCGGCGCGCACGATGCGCGCTTCTTGCCCGCCGCACGGGTGCAGGTCGGCAGAGACAGGCAGCCCGGCGTGTTCCTGTGGACCCCCATTCACTTCTCCCACGACCGGCGCGACCTCGTTGAGCCGAAAGAACTGCCCATTGACGTGGGCGCGGAAGACAGGGGTGGCGTGAAGGCCGGTCCGGGCGACCGCGCCGCGTTCCGGGCCGAGTTCGCGGAGCTTGGCGGCAGCGTGGTGCGCGGCAAGGCGTTCGAATCGCGGGCGGGCTGTGTGGCCTTGCTGGCGCTATTGGCGGGCGAGCCGCTGCCCTTTGACCTGTACGCCGCGTTCACCGCCCAGGAAACCATCGGCGGGCGCGGCGCGCGCGTGGCGGCCAGCCGCATCCGGCCCGACGCGGCGTTTGTATTGCGCGGCGCGGAATGTAACGACCTGCCGCGCCGGGAAGACGACGACAGCACGCCCGTGATCCGGATGGGCGGCGGGCCGGCCCTGACTCTGCTCGATCCGGGCCTGATCGCGTCTCCGGCGCTTGTCGCTCACCTGCGAAAAAGCGCGGGCGCGGCGGGAATCCCGGTGCAAATCGAGGCGGGCAGCGCAGCGCGCTCCGAAGGCGGCTTGCTCTCGCTGTCCGGCGCGGGTGTGCCGGTGGCCGTCGTGGGCGTCCCGGTGCGCTACCTGCGCAGCCCGTACAATCTGCTCGATCTCAGCGACCTGGAAAACACGGTGCGCCTGTTGCGCGGCGCGTTGGCGGCGTTTGGGCCAGATACATTGGAGCGATAACTCGTGGTAGACAAACAACTCATCAAGACGCTTGTCGAAAGCTGGGGGCCGTGCGGTTATGAGCGCCAGGTGCGGGCCATCATCAGCGACCTGGTGAAAGACCTGGCCGACGAGATGCGCACCGACGCGGGCGGCAACCTGGTCTGCCGGATGGGCAGCGGCGGCCCGAAGGTCATGATCGCCGCGCACATGGACGAAATCGGCCTGATCATCAGCCACATTGACCGCGACGGCTTCGCCCGGTTTGCGCCGCTCGGCGCGCTGTTCACGCCCACGCTGCACGGCAACCGGGTGCGCTTTGAAAACGGCGTGATCGGCACGATTGCGGCGGAAGGCGGCTTTGTCCCGGCCCTGGATCGTGGCCTGCGGCTGAACGAGTTCTACGTGGACTTCAGCGGCTCTGTCGAGG
>JADZBY010000313.1 GCA_020851855.1 Anaerolineae bacterium | reverse complement strand
TGCCCGATGATTTTCTCTTGCTCGGCAAAGGCGACATCATCTCGGTGTACCTGGGGCCAAAGCTGACGCCCGACATCGCGCGGCGCGATATTTTGCCGCTGGTCACTTTTCCCTTTGTGATCACCGTCGGGCTGGCGATTGCGGCGCAATTCATCCTGAGCCGGACCGTGTTCGGGCGGCAGATGTTCTCCATCGGCACGAACCGGCGCGCGGCGGAAGTCTCCGGCGTGCCCAGCCGCCGCGTGATGATCATGGTCTACATGTTCAGCGGCTTCTGCGCTGCCGTATCCGCCGTGCTCTACTCCGCACGGCTCGAGATCGGGCGTCCGTCGCTGGGCGACAACCTGCTGATGGACATCATCGGGGCGGCGGTCATCGGCGGTACGAGCCTGGTGGGCGGCAAAGGCTCCATTCGCGGCACGGTGTTCGGCGTGGCCTTCTTTGTGCTGCTCCTGAACATCCTGAACGCGATGAAGCTCTCGCCCTTCATCATCGACGCCGTAAAAGGTCTGGTCATCCTGATGGCTGCGCTGCTGGACATGACCCGCACGCGCCTGGTGAACCGGGAGCAGCGCTCATGAGCACCGTACTCGAAACCCAGGGCTTGTGCAAATCGTTCTTTGGCATCGCGGCGGTGCAGGATGTCAGCATCCGGGTGGACGAGGGCCAGATTCTCGGCCTGATCGGGCAAAACGGCGCGGGAAAAAGCACGCTGATGAACCTGATCGGCGGCGTCGTCCAGCCCGACAGCGGCCAGATGATCTACCAGGGCAAGCCATACAGCCCACGCGGCCCGGCAGACGCCACGGCGGCGCGCATCGCCTTCATCCACCAGGAATTGAACCTGTTCACCAACCTGAGCATCGCGGAAAACGTCTTCATCGAAGCGTTTCCGACGATCGGGCGCGGCCCGTTTCGCGTCATCGACCGCGCCGCCGTGCGCCGCAAGACGAAGGAAGTGCTCGAAGCGGTCGGGCTGGACCTTTCGCCCGATATGCAGGTGGACCGCATGTCGCCGGGCGAGCGCCAGCTGGCAGAAATCGCCAAGGCGCTGTACCTGGACGCCTCGCTGCTCATCCTGGACGAGCCGACCACCTCGTTGACCTCGCGGGAGACGGAGAAGCTGTTCGAGATCATGCGCCGCCTGCGCGAGCGCGGCAAGGCGCTGATCTACATCTCGCACATTTTGCCCGACGTGCTCAGCCTGTCCGACTCGATTGCCATCATGCGCGACGGGCGGCTGGTGACGCAGGAATCGAGCGACAAATTCACCGTGGACCGCATGATCGCGCTCATGGTGGGCCGCAGCATCGAGCAGCTCTATCCGCCGCGCACCGCCGCGCCGAGCCACGAGACGCTGCTCGAACTCAAGGGCGTCTCGGCGCGCGGCATCGTGGAGAACGTCAATTTCACGGTCAAACGCGGCGAGGTCGTCGGCCTGTTCGGGCTGATGGGATCGGGGCGCACGGAGCTGGCGCGCATGGTCTTCGGCCTGGATTCGTTTGAGAAGGGCGAGATCGTCGTAAACGACCGCAAGCTGGAAGGCACATCAGCCCGGCGCAGCATCCGCAACAACGTCGCCTTCGTCACCGAGAACCGGCGCGAAGAAGGCCTGTTGATGAACATCAACATTGCGGACAACATCGCGCTCGTGTCGCTGCCCAGTTTTGCCCGCACGCCGGTACAGGTCATCAGCCAGCCGGAGTTGGTGTCGTCGGTGGAGCGCGTCGCGGATGCGCTCCAGCTGAAGAGCGGCAACATCGTCACCCAGCCGGCCAAAGCGCTGAGCGGCGGCAACCAGCAGAAAGTCGTCGTGGCCAAGTGGCTGCTCTCCAGCCCGACCGTGTTCATCATGGACGAGCCGACGCGCGGCATCGACGTGGGCGCGAAGTACGAAATCTACAACATCATCGACCAGCTTGCGGCCAACGGGAGCGGCGTCCTGTTCATCTCGTCCGAGTTGGAAGAGCTGATGGGCATGTGCGACCGCATCCTGGTCATGAGCCGGGGCGAGATTTTCGGGGAGTTCACGCGCGTGCAGTTTGACCAGGAAGTCATCCTGCGCGCCGCCTTCCGTGAAACGGCAAACGGAAAGAACGGGAACGGGAGTCACCTGTCATGAAGGCGACGATGGGCATCCAGACAAGACGTGAGAGCGCCAACGGGCGGATGACCGTCACGCAGTTCATCCTGAACTACTCGACCATCATCCTGTTCGTGATCATCCTGCTCGTGTTCAGCCTGTCGTCCAGCCGCTTCCTGTCGCTGGAGAGCGTGATCAATGTCGCCAAACAGGCGTCGTTCACCGGCATCATCGCGGTGGGCATGACCTTCGTGCTGCTGACGGGCGGCATCGACCTGTCGGTTGGCTCGAACATGTACCTGTCGTCGGTGGCGGCGGGCCTGCTCATGCGCCACGCCGGTTTCGAAGTGCTGCCCGCCCTGCTGGTGGCGCTGCTCGTGGGCACGCTGTTCGGCGCGTTCAACGCCTTCTGCATCGTCAAGCTGCGCATCGTGCCCTTCATGGTCACGCTGGGCACGCTGGTGGTCGGGCGTGGCTTGGGCACGGCCTTCACCGAATCCAAGCAAATCGACTTTCCAGAGCGCATGATGGCGTTCGGCCAGACGCAGATTCTGGGCATCCCGATGCCCATCATCGCCTTCGCCATCGTCATCGTGCTCGCCTACGTGATGCTGACACGGCTGGCCGCCGGGCGGCAGATTTACGCCATCGGCAACGATGTCGAAGTCGCCAAGAAGGCCGGCATCAACACCGACCGCGTCACGGCGTCGGTGTACATGATCGCCGGATTCTGCGCAGCGCTGGCCGGTTTCATCCTGATCTCGCAGATTGGCCGCCTGGACCGCAGCTTTGGCGAGGGCAAAGAATTTGACGCCATCGCGGCGGCGGTGCTCGGCGGCGCGAGCCTGTTCGGCGGCGTGGGCAACGTGACCGGCACGGTGATCGGCGCGCTGCTCATCCAGCTGGTGCAATACGGCCTGCAGTTCAACAACGTTAACTTGTACATCCAGCCGATGGTGCGGGCTGTGATCATTTTCATCGCTGTGTTCTTTGACAGTTTGCGCGAGGGCAACCTGGCGAAACTGAAGCGGCGCTTTATCCGGCCTGTCGAAGGCTGACGCCGCGCGGACCCGACGCGACTTCACGCGCTCCGGATTCGCCCTAACCCTGCAAGGAGTCCGTGTCATGAAAATCGTATTGATGGGCGCCGGCGGCAAGATGGGCTGCCGGTTGACCGACAACCTGATGAAACTGCCCGACTACCAGATAGCCTACGTCGAGATCAGCGAACCGGGCATCGCCAATCTGGCCAAGCGCGGCCTGACGCCCACGCCCCAGGCCGAGGCGCTCCGGGATGCCGAAGTCGTCATCCTGGCGCTGCCCGACAAGCTCATCGGCAAGATCACGCACGAGATCATCCCCACTCTCAAGCCCGGCACGATGGTCATGGGCCTGGACCCGGCGGCAGCGTATGCCGAAGTCATGCCCATCCGCGAGGACCTGACCTACTTCGTGACGCACCCGTGCCATCCGCCGCTGTACAACGACGAGGTGACCGAGGCCGCGCGCAAGGACTGGTTCGGCGGCGTCGTGGCCAAACATCACATCGTGTGCGCGCTGCACCACGGTCCGGAAGAAGACTACGCGAAGGGCGAGAAGATCGCCTGCGATATGTATGCGCCCGTGCTCAAGTCTTTCCGCATCACCGTGGAGCAGATGGCCATCCTGGAGCCTGCGCTGGCCGAGACATTCGCCGCGACGGTGGTCACGGCGATCAAGGAAGCCTATGATAAGGCCGTCGAGATGGGCGTGCCCGCCGAGGCAGCCTGGGAGTTCCTGTCGGGCCATATCCGCATCGAGTTCGCCATCATCTTCGGCCTGAGCGGCTTCCCGTTCTCGGATGGCGCGAAACTGGCCATCAAGAACGCTTACGAGAAGATCTTCAAGCCGGATTGGATGCAGAACATCATGAATCTCGACGCGCTCAAGCGCAGCGTGGCCGAGATCACCGATAGCCTGAAGAACTGAGTATCCGCCATTACCCTCACTCCCCCGGCCCCTCTCTCCC
>JADZBY010000312.1 GCA_020851855.1 Anaerolineae bacterium | reverse complement strand
TCGGCGCGATCATCCTGGGCATGATGGCGCTGCACTCCTGGCTCGAACGCAGACACCACGCGGGGACGTGACCCATGACGACGATGACGGGCAATGAACTGGTGCGCATGGAGCACATCCACAAGTACTTTGGCCGGGTGCAGGCGCTCAACGACGTGAGCCTGACGGTGCGGCCCAACGAGATCGTGGGTCTACTGGGCGACAACGGCGCGGGCAAGTCCACGCTGATCAAGGTGCTGTCCGGCGCGCTGACCGCCGACACCGGCGAGATTTACATCAAGGGTCAGAAGGTCGAGATCAAGAACACCACGGACGCCATCGCGCACGGCATCGAGACGATTTACCAGGACTCGGCGCTGGTGACGCAGCTGTCCATCGCGCGAAACCTGTTCCTGGGCCGCGAGCCGATCAAACAGCCCGGCTTCCTGGGGCGGCTCGACCAGGACATGATGAACGAGGTGGCGCGCAAGCTGCTCAAGCAGGTGGGCATCAGCAAGGACATCCCGCCCACGACGCCGGTTAGCTCGCTGTCCGGCGGCGAGCGTCAGGCGGTGGCCATCGCCCGCGCCATGCATTTCGAGAGCGACCTGATCATCCTCGACGAGCCGACAAACAACCTGGGCGTCGAGGAAACGCAGGGCGTGTTGCGTTTCGTGCGCAATGCGCGCGACTCCGGCCACTCGTGCATCTTCATCGCGCACAACATCTACCATGTGTTCCAGGTGGTGGATCGTATCGTGGTGCTGCGGCGCGGCAAGAAGGTTGCGGACGACATCGACCCGAAGAAGACGACCATCGAGCAGGTCGAGAAGGTCATCACGGGCATGATCGACGCGCCGCAGATGATGTAGAAGGATCGGCCCTCACCCCCGGCCCCTCTCCCGAACGCCGAGTACGGCTGGGAGAGGGGAGAATGAGGGTGCGCCGCGTCCGCCCGTGGCGTTTGGGCAAATGGCGGACAACGCAGGCGTTGTCCCTACGGGTGGCGTGTAGGGACGAGGCCTGCCTCGTCCGTGCGTGGCGTCCGCCCGTGGCGATTGGGCAAATGGCGGACAACGCAGGCGTTGTCCCTACGGCGTGGCGTGTAGGGACGAGGCCTGCCTCGTCCGCGCGCCGCGTCCGTGCGCCGCGTCCGCGCGCTATCTACAGCGACAGCCGCTTGAACACCCGCTCCGGGATGAGGCGGATGATCAGCATGATGTACTGCCAGAACCAGGGCACGTACACCACATCTTCCCCCTTGAGCATGGCCGTATAAATGCGCTTGCCCACCCGATCCGGCTTGGCGAAGAGCGGGTTTTTCTTCAGGTGCGCGGTCATCGGCGTATCGACGAAGCCCGGCTTGACCGTGACGACCGAAACGCCCACCTTGCCCAGACGCGCCCGCAGCCCACTGGTGAACAGGCTCACCGCACCTTTGGCCGCGCCGTAGATGTAATTGCTGCTGCGCCCCCGGTCGCCCGCCACGGACGAGACGACGGCGATACAGCCGCGCCGCTGCTGCTCGAAGCGCCCGGCCAGCAGCGTGAGCAGGGAGATGTAACTCAGCGCGTTCGTCTGGAACTCGCGCAAGGTCGCCTCGACGCTGGCCTGGGCGCTCGTCTGGTCGGGAAGTGTGCCGTGGGCGAGCAACACGGCGTCCAGCCCGCCCAGCGCCCCGTAGCCCGCCGCTACCATCGCGCCGTGCTGCGCCAGATCGTTCAGGTCGAGCACGTGTGGGATCACATGCGTCGCGCCGCGCACTTCCAGATCGTGCTGGACCGCCGCCAGCTTGTCGGCGTCCCGCCCGACGATGAACAACTCCGCGCGGTCGGCGGCAAAGCACTTGGCGGTTTCATGCGCGATAGCCGACGTCGCGCCGATAATCATCAACTTCATCGTTTCTTCCTCACTCCGAGCCGTTCCGTGTGACGCGCCGCCAGAAACTTGACGAGAATTTCGGGTCGATGTACCGGGCGAAGTCGCGCCACTGGGGATAACACGCCTGGAACGTCTCCGGCGACATGCGCGCGTCTTTGGCCGGGTAAATCACGCCGCCACTGGCCCGCACCACGTCATCCAGGCGGTTGAGCAAAGCCAGCGTGCGCGCGCCGCGATACGGAAAGTCCAGCGCCAGCGTCACGCCCGGACGCGGGAAGGACATCATCCCCGGCGACGGCGCATCCCCGAACACCTTCAGCACCGCCAGAAACGACAGCACGCCCGACCGGCTGATCTGCGTCAGGATGTCCTTGATGGCGGTGCGGTCGTGGGCAAACGGGATCACGAACTGGTACTGTAACAGCCCCGGCGGCCCGTAGAGCCGGTGCCATTCGTGGATGGCGTCCAGGGGATAAAAGAACGGGTCATAGGGCACGATCTGGAAGGTCTGCCGGGGAATCTGCGAGTGATAGTACAGGGTGTTGAAAGCCCTGGCCGTGGCCAGGTTGAGCGCGAAGGCCGGGAGCTGAAACGGCACGGTGAACAGCGAGCGCGGCTGGGCGGATTTGCGGGGGATGCGCCGGGGCCAGGCGTAGTTGCCGCGCATGAACAGCCCACGCCCCAGGTTTTTGCCCGTGGCCAGGCAATCCACCCAGGCCATCGTGTGCTCGAATCGCTCGTCGGAGTCGGCGCTGATCTCGAAAAACTCGTCGATGCAGCGGAAGCGGATCTGCTCTTTGGCGATGAACGGCCCGGTCACACGCTGCACGCGGATCTCCGCCCACAGGATCAGGCCGGTCAGACCCAGGCCGCCGATGGTGGCCCGGAACAGGTCGGCGTTTTCGTCGGGCGAGCAGATCAGCCGCTCCCCGTCCGAGCGCAACAGCTCGAAGCGGGCGACGTGGTTGCCGAACGTGCCGGCCCGGTGGTGATTCTTGCCGTGCACGTCGTTGGCAATCGCGCCGCCGACGGTGACGAACTTCGTGCCGGGCGTGGTCGGCAAGAACCAGCCGCGCGGCACGATCAGCGCGAGGATGTCCGCCAGCATGACGCCCGCTTCGCAGCGCAGCAGGCCGGATTCTTCGTCAAAGGCGATGAACCGGTTCAGCGGAGCGGTATCGAGCAGCGCGCCGCCGTCGTTCAGGCAGCAATCGCCGTAACTGCGGCCCCGGCCATAGGGAAGCGCCGACTCTTCAAGGTGCGCCAGGTCAGCGATCTCATCGCGCCAGCGAATGGGGATGATGTGCTGCGCTCTGGCTTTCGGAAAACGGCCCCAGGATTGGTAAGTGTGCGACCTCATCCACTCGTGCCTTTGTCCGGGCGGCGTTTCCTGACGGGAAAGGCCCCCGGCGGTGATCGTCTTGGTCATCCCGCCCAGGCGGGCGCAAGATGGCCCGTCGCAGGCGGCGCGTGCGCCGGTGATCGGCGTTTACACGGCAGGACATTGTCGCACGTCCGGGAAAAGTTCACCAGGGCTATCGTATCTATCCTCGGAATGAGCTGGCAAAAGGTGTATACTGGAAACCGGTCCGCGAAAAACAGGCCCCGCCGCGGCCCCTTGCGGGCGCGCAACATGGGGGCCGGTGTGGCAACCTCGCCCTTCGGGGCACTGAAACTCGCGCAGAACACCCATCGTCTCCAGTTCAAAAAGTGCTGCGCGCAGCCTCACGCCCTTCGGGGCACTGAAACCAGCCATTCCGTGCGACGGTGAGCAGGGCGATGTGGTGGCCGCCATACGCCGCGCGCCGTCTCGCGACAATTTAGGTGTTGCCCCTCACTTTTTCCGTCAGTGGGGTGTTACGCTGAAGACATCGCTCACAAGGCTAGACTCACGCCGGAGACAACGCACCCATGTCCAACAATACGCCGTGCAAGGACGCCCCCGAATCACTCTGGACATTGCTTGGCGAGGCCTGGCAGGACGCCGAGAATCGCCGCGCTCAGGCACAGTCCTTTTCCCAGGTGGAAGCCCTCGCCATGCACGAGGAACGGCTGGACCGGCTCTCCATGATGCTGCTGAGCCTGAACGCATCGCCGGCGCTGCAAGCACTCGTCAAGACCTCGCAGTGACGCGGAAGGAGCACAGACCTGCCATGAGACACGTGTACCTCGCCACGCTCGGCCAGCGCCCGGAAGCCATCACCGTGGCCTTCGACAAGCTGTGCGAGCAGTACGACTTTGTCGAGGCGATCATCTTGCACACCGAGCCGCGCCATTCGGCCATTGCCGAGGCCTACACGCGCTTGCGCGAGGTGTTCGCCGCCGAGTATGACGGGCTGCCGGTGCGCTGGGTGCAGATCACGCGCGAGAACGGCGACCCGCTGCTGGACATCACCGACCAGGACGGCGCGACGAGCTACATGCGCGGCATCTACCGGGAGATGCGGGCCTGCAAGCGCGCGGGCGATACGCTGCATCTGCTGGTGGCGGGCGGGCGCAAGGCGATGAGCATCTACGCCACGCTGGCCGCCTCGTACCTGTTCGGACCACACGACCGGGTCTGGACGGTGCTGTCGCCCTCGGAGATGCTGGCCGAGCCGGGCGTATGGCACATCCCGCCGGGCTTGCGCGACAGGGTGCAGCTGGTCGATCTGCCGGTGCTGCCTGCGCGCCTGCAGCCTGCCGACCGCGAGCAGTTTGACGATCCGCTGGAACTCGTGGCGTGGCGTCGGCAGCCGCGCGAGGCGCTCTTTTCGATGCTCAGCGAGGCCGAGTGCCAGATCGTGCAGCTGTTGGAGCGCCATCCACGCGCCACGAACGTCGATCTGGCGCGGATGCTGTCGAAGGACGAGCGCACGATTGAGAACCAGCTACGCTCGGTATATCGCAAGCTGGAGCGTGTCACGGATGTGGACGGTCCCTTGAACCGCAAGCGCGC
>JADZBY010000311.1 GCA_020851855.1 Anaerolineae bacterium | reverse complement strand
TGCGTAGGGACAACGCCTGCGTTGTCCGTTTTTCCCCCACGCCTTGAAAGGAGAGGCGGCAGACGAGGCAGGCCTCGTCTCTACAGTCGGTTGCGTAGGGACAACGCCTACGTTGTCCGTTTTCCCCACGCCTTGAAGGGAGAGGCAGCTGACGAGGCAGGCCTCGTCCCTACTGTCGGTTGCGTAGGGACAACGCCTACGTTGTCCGTTTTTCCCCCACGCCTTGAGGGAGAAAGGCGGCGTGAAGGGTCAACCCGCTTCCTTCCCCCAGTGGTAACGGTCCCGCGTTGGCTCGCCGGACTGCGCCAGCCGGATGCACAGGTCGGCCATGTGCGTCACGCACCAGCGGAAATGCGCCTCGCCCAGCGAGTTGATGTCCATGTCGGGCGCGGGATTCATGAAGTCGATGGCATACGGGATGCCGTCCCGGATGGCGAACTCGACGGTGTTCATGTCGTAACCGAGCGCCTGGACCAGCGCCAGCGCGTCGCGCCGGATGCGCTCGTAGAGCGCCGGCTCAAAGTCGTGCTCCGCGAAGTATGTGCGCGTGCGCGGGTCGTATTTCATGACGAGGATGTCTTCGCCGCCCAGGCACATGCAGCGCG
The DNA here is from genome assembly GCA_020851855.1 of Anaerolineae bacterium. Taxonomy (GTDB): domain Bacteria; phylum Chloroflexota; class Anaerolineae; order Aggregatilineales; family UBA2796; genus JADZBY01. Next base: position 4,960 of record JADZBY010000311.1, on the reverse strand, counting down.
CGTAGTTCTCCCAGCGGATGTATTCCTGCACGATCATGGTCAGCAGGCCGCTCTGGTTGTAGCGGAAGATCAGCTCTTCGACGGAATGCACGATGTACACATCGCGCCAGCCGCCGCCGTGCGCATCCTTCAAGACGCACGGGATGCCCACGTACTCGGTGATCCAGTTCCAGTCGAGCGGATAGATCAGGTTGCGCAGGCTTTCGGTGTGCACGATGCCCGGCACATAATCTTTGTTGGGCAAAACCAGCGTGCGCGGCGACGCCACGCCCAGCCGGTCGGCCAGCGACGCCTCGAAAAACTTGTCGTCCGCCGTCCACATGAACGGGTCATTGACCACCCGCGCGCCCTGAAGCGCCGCGTTCTTCAGGTAGCTCCGGTAATAGGGCACTTCGTGCGAGATGCGGTCCACCAGGACGCGGTACGGGACCGGCTCGTTCATGCGCGTGCCGCCCAGTTTGGCAAATTCGGCAGTCACGCCCGTTTTACGCCGGTTCACTTCGTCGATAAATGCGGGCGGCCACGACCATTCGCGCCCGACAATGACACCGATCTTGAGGGGTTCGAAGGCTTTCTGAGCGGCCATGCGCGTATTCTCCATGCGGCTCCATGCGGCTCCGTGCGGCGAGTCGTGAATGCGGTGCGTCTGCCGGGCTACCCGGAAGGGGTTCACACGCAACGCATGTGTCGGCGGGTCAGGATGGCGGAGATTATAACACCGCCGCGCACATGCGCCGGGTGAGGTCCGCCCGTTTCGGTGTACAATCTCCCTGACTCAGCAGCAACGCCGGTGAAGCCAGGGAGACGACGCCGTGCTCCGCCAGATTGACCCGGACCTCGACCCGGCAGCCCAAAGCCGGAAGCGAGAACGCACGCCGCCCACGCCCGCGGAGCCATCTGCGACGGACGACGGCGAGTCCGGGCTGCCCCTGCGTGGTGGGCAGCGCCGCACGCTCGACGACGTGCTGAATCCGGCGCGTTTCCGGCGGGCGGATGGTTACGTCGAGCCGTCCACGCTGCACACGCCGCTCAGCCTGATCATCCTGGCGCTGGCCTTGCTCATGCTGTTCGCTTTCCTCATGCTGCCCTGGATCGTGATCGATTCCAGTTCGGGCACGGGCATTTCTCTATTCCTGGCGGCGTTTCGCGCACACGCGATCAGCGGCGACATGCCCATCGCGCTCGCGCCGCTCGGCTTATTTCTCGCGGCGGCGGCATTTTTGGCGGCGCGCGCCGGGCTGACGGTGCTTTACCGCGAGCCGCCCGTGCGCGGCATCTGGTTCTGGATGGTGCTGGCCGGCGCAATCGGGCTGTATCCGCTGGTGCACACACTCGGCGTGCTGGACGTGGGCGCGGCGGCGATCACCGGCGCGCCGCTGAACGATGTGCGCGCTGGCCTGGAATCCGCCGCGCCCGGCATCGGCTGGTGGCTGGCGGCGCTGGCGTTGGGCGTGGCTATCCTGCTGACGGCGGCGGGCTGGCTGTTCCTGTCACACCGCGCGCCGCGCGCCCGAAAGTGAGCCGCGACGGGCATTGGCTGGGGCTATGATGCAGTAGAGCCTGTCATGAGCTTCCGACCTCACCCCCTACCCCCTCTCCACGCGGAGTACCGCGTAGAGAGGGGGAATGGCGCAGGCTCGCTCCCCTCTCCATGACCGCCGGGGTCCCCTCTGGGGGTGGCAGTCATGGAGAGGGGTCGGGGGTGAGGTACGGTTTCATCACACTCATTACAAGGGGGACGTCATGACCTTTCGTGTACGCACGTTGGCCGCGCTCGGAGTCGGCGTCGCGGCGCTCGGCCTGGTCCTCGCCCTGACCGTTGCCCCGCCAACGCGAACCGCGGCACAGGCGGCAAAAACGGCCACCGCGACCTCAGTCATTGGCAATACACTGCCGCCGGACGTCTCGCGCACCGCGTCGCCCACGAAGACCCGCACGCCGACCCGCACCCACACGCCCAGCGCCACGGCCACGCCCACGGCGAGCAACACGGCGACCGCGAGCAAGACCGCGACGCGCACCCCGACGAACACGCCGAGTCACACGCCGACGCGCACTTTCACGGCCACGCCGAGCGCCACGCCAACCTTCACCGCGACGCCCACGGCGACCGCGACGTTTACTCCGACGTTCACTCACACGCCGACGCCGACCCCGACGCCCACGTACACCCCGACGGCGACGCCTACGCCTACCAGCACGCCCACTCACACGCTGACGCCCACCTCAACGCCGACGTTCACCAGCACACCGACGCCCACCCACACGCCGACGCCGACGAACACCGCCACGCCGACCAACACGCCCACCCCGACGCCCTCGGACCGGTTGGCGCTGCCGCCCGACCTGCGCACCATCCGGCCCGCCAACGCCGCGCGCCTGGAGAAGATCATCGACCTGACGGCGCTCGGTTCGCGGCAGCTCAGCCCGGACCTGACCCGGCTGGTCGAGACGGTAGACGGCGCGTTGCGCCTGTCCGACGCGGCGACCGGCGCACCGGTGGCGGCGCTCGTGCCCGGCTTCGGCGGCAACGTTGGCTTCAGCCTGAACAGCCGCTTCCTCGCTGCCGTGAACGACCGCACGGCTTCCATCTTCGACGCGCACAGCGGGCAGCGGCTTGCCAATTTCACGCTGGCCGAAGCGCTGGCCGTCGCGCCCGCTTTCAGCCCATCGGGCCGTTACCTGGGCGTGCGCGGCGATGATTTCTACGTATGGGACATGAACAACGGCCCGGTGGTCATCATCGCGCTGACCAGCCAGGCCGTCGAGCAGTTCCGGGGTGTGCTGGCCTTTAGCCCGGATGACCGGACCATCGCGGCGGTGGATGTGAGCAGCGGCGAGGTCGTGCTGTGGCCCGCTTCGTCGCGCCTGAACAGCCTCGACTCGGTGGGCAGCACGCCGCCGCGCAGCGTGCGGCTGCCGGGCGCGGGCGATCTCGTCTTCGCGCTCGCCTTCAGCCCGAACAGCCGCTATCTGGCGCTGGCGGGCAGCGATACGGCCATCTACGTCTGGGACTTGCGCCTGGGCGAGCGGGTGGCGACGCTCAGCGGGCACTTCGACCTGGTCAACGCGCTGGCCTTCAACCCGGATGGGCGGTTGCTGGCGTCCGGCAGCCAGGATGGCACGGTGCGCGTCTGGGATGTGGCCGCCGGGCAGGAAGTGTCTGCGCTGCGCGTGGATTATGGCGCGACGCTGCTCACTTTCAGCACGGATGGGCGCGTCCTGTTCGCCACGGATGGCGACCGCATCCGGCTGTGGGGCGTGATCGGCGGCCCGGACGAAGCCCAGACGTGCCTGTTCACCGCCGGGCAGATCATCAATCTGCGCGCCGGGCCGGGCACGGAGTACGCGCGGCTGGGCAATCTAAGGTCAGGCGACGGCGCGGAAGTCGATGGGCAGGCGCTCGGCAGCGATGGGCTGGTCTGGTATCGGCTAACGACGGGCGCATGGGTGCGCTCGGACCTGACCGGCGCGCCGGACCCGTGCATCGACGTGCCCTTCGTGACGCCGTAGCCCAAGCAAACCCTCACTCCCCCGGCCCCTCTCTCCCTCATGGCGAGAGGGGAGAAGCGCGGGGCAGCGTTTGGGTTTCAAGCGTGCGACCGTGGACATTGTGAATACCTTGTATTCACGAGCGGAGAAGCGCGGGGCAGCGTTTGGGTTTCAAGCCCCTCTCCCTGAGGGAGAGGGGTTGGGGTGAGGGTCTTTTCTGAAATTGACGAGGAAGAATCGCAGGCCTACGTCAGTTAAGCTTCGCCAGCAAAATCTGATAAGCGTCCAGCGCTTCGAGGTGCGCCGGGTCCACGCGCAGCGCACGCTTGTAGGCGCGTATAGCATGGCTCCACAGGCCCTTCATCTCGTACACGCGCCCCAGGTTCATCAGCGGATAGGCCCGGTGCTCGTAGCGCGGGGCAAAAATCGCCTTCTTCAGCCACTCCAAAGACTCGTCCAGTTTTCCCATCGCGATCAGGTACGCGCCGATGTCGTTGTAGGGATTGCCATAGCTGGGGTCAAGCTCGATGGCGTGTTTGCACTCGGCAATGGCCTGCTCGAAACGCCCCTGAAGGCTGTACGCCCAGCCGAGATAGGTATGCGCTTCGGCGGTGGGCTGGAAGTTGATCGACGCCTGGTAATACCGGATCGCGTCCTCAAGCTCGCCCGCGACCTGGTGCTGGTAGCCCGTATCCATCATGCGCCGCGCAATGTCTGCGCTGGTTTCCTTCATCGTGTTGCGGCTCCTTCTTGCAAGCGCATTTGGGCCGTTGCTATGCGCCGTTTTTCACAAGACTCACCCACAATCATACGCAACTTCACGCGCCTTGTACACATCGTTGATATAACGTTTACGAAGCGCGTGGTGTTCCCTGCAGGCTCAGCAGAGCTGGGCAAGAGCAGCCGGGCGAAATCTTTCGCACAGTCTACGAGTCCAGTACGCGAAAACGGGGCAGAAGTTGCGCTGTGTGTGGGCAAGAAAGCCCTTCCCGTGTGTGGAGAAGGGCCGGACGCTGGGCTGTGGGTCTGTGGGTTACGCGGCGCGGCTGGCGCTCTCCACGAAAGCGGTGAACAGGCTCCGCATGGCCGGGTCCGTCTCGACCAGGCTTTCCGGATGCCACTGCACGCCGACCACGAAAGGCCGGTCCGGGTGCTCGATGGCCTCGATCACGCCGTCCGGCGCAAAGGCGCACGCGCGCAGCACGGGCGCAACCCTCTCCACGGCCTGATGGTGGAAGCTGTTCACCGTGGCGACCGGCCCCAGGATGCCCGCCAGACGCGCGCCCTGCACCGTTTCGACCGTGTGGGCAAGGTACTCGCGCGGTTTTTCCGGGTAATACTGGTGGCGGAGCGAGCCGGGCCGCTGTGCGGCAAGGTCCTGCACCAGCGTGCCGCCTGCTGCCACGTTGAGCGCCTGTACGCCGCGACACACGCCCAGGATCGGCTTGCCGTCGTCCAGCGCCCAGCG
>JADZBY010000310.1 GCA_020851855.1 Anaerolineae bacterium | reverse complement strand
TTGCAACGCCCAGTTCGGGCACGCGCAAGTCAATCGCCTTCTGGTCGCGCACATCGGGCCAGCGCTGGCGGCTGGTCATCAGGATGCGCGTCCCGCCGCTCAGGTCCAGGTTGTTCAGGCGGTTGGTGTACGCCGCGCGCTGGCTGCCCACCTCTTCGCCGTTGTCGAGCACGATCAGCACCTGACGGCGGCTCAATTCGGCCCACACTGCATCCGCGCTGGCGTTCGCGTCAAGGCGCAGGTGGTTGCGCACCAGCATGGCCAGGTCCTGGACAGACGTGAAGTCCCTGAGCGTGTGCCAGATCACACCGTGGCGGAAGTTGGCGTTGCGCACCACTTCGACCGCCAGCCGCGTCTTGCCCACACCGCTCAGGCCGAGGATCGAGGTCACACGCTGCCCGTCGGCCAGGGCGCGCTGCACGGCTTGAAGCTCCTGGCCGCGCCCAACCAGGGCGTGGTGGAGCAACCAGCGTGGGAAGGGGCCGGTGATGTAGTGGCTGGACAGATCGACGGGCGCAGCAGACGTCGCCGTACCGTCGCTCCCGCTCTTGAGCCAGCGGACGAGCCGGCTCCAGTTCGCGGAGCGGTTCTGCGTCAGGTCGATGTACTGGACGAGGAACGATTCGGGGAAATTCTCCAGCTGCACCGGCTCGAAAGACAGCACATACACCGCTTTGTTGTCTTCGAGCATGTCAAGCGCTTCACCGCGGCACGGCGAGGCTGCCGCCGATTGGGCGGTTAGCACGAAAATGCCGCAGCCGGCAGTCTCTCGGCTTTCCACCGCCTGCCGCGCCCAGTCCCCACGATCCCCTTCACAATCGACGTGATCCACCCAGGCATCAATGCCCTCAGTGGCAAGCGCGTTTCGGACCACGGTTGCCTGAGCATCATCTGCTGGCGAGTGAATGATGAAGGCTTGCGGCATAAAAGGTCCTTGAGATGTGTGATGAGCTGCCAGCTTTATACGTTATTCTAACACTAAACTCACCAAATCAAAACGATTGGAATAAAAGCGCTCAACTGTTCGTACAGACGCCGGACAGCCAGACGGTAGCAGTTCACCGCATTCAGTTTGCACACACAAGTATCCTAAGAGTTGCATGGATGTCGTGTGTGCGCGCTGCGAGGGCAGCGATGAACGTGGTTCTAATGTTATAGCCGTTATGGAAAGGGTGTCAAGCGCGGATAGGCACAAATTAGCACACGGATGACGTAGGCTTTTTGCCCGCGCGCATGGGCTTTTCCACCGGCCCGGTATGCGCGCGGGCAGTCCAGCGGCGTAGGCTGAGAGCGCGCCGCAGGGTGTGTAGTCGCAGGGTTTGCGTCTGGTTTGTATGAAATTTCACGGAAAATTGGGGCGGCTCAACCACGCGCCCCATCCGGCAACACGGATGGGGCGCGTGTTGGTGGGTTCAGTGCACCGTACCCCGGCCCGCTTCAGAAGTGAGGCGGGCCGGAGCGCTTGGCCGGATCAGGGACGGTTCGACGCATCCTCTTCACTCGGCGAGTTCTGCGGGTCGTAGTTGATGAAGCCCGGGTTGCGGGTGAGCGGGCTGAGTTCGGTGCGAACGTCAATCGGCTCGCCGTCCATCGGCAGGGCGTTCACCGTGTACAACTCGATGTTACGCGGCTCGTTGGTGGTATCCCAGAGCGCATCCGACGCCCACAGGACATCCGTCGTGCCGCAGTACCATGTCGGCGAGATGCTGGCATCGCGCCGGTCGTCGGGCTGCATGTCGGTCGAGGTCAGTTGCCGCGTGCGCTCCGTCTCAAGCTCGTAGACGTAGACGGCCCACTGCTCGTTTTCCGGTTGCAGGGATTGGTAGGCGATCAGCTTGTCGTCCGGCGACCAGGACGTGTTGTAGGCCGGCCCTGCCGGGTTGCTGATGGGCTTGAAGTCCGGCGTTGTCGCGTCGGCGTCCATCAAGGCAACCACCGGGTCGCTGCCCATGCGGTCGGTCACAAAGACGATCTGCTTGCCGTCGTTGGAGTACTGCGGGTCGCGGTCCGGGCCGAGGCCATCGCTCAGGCGGGTCACGTCGAGCGTCGCCAGGTCCATCTCGTAGACCTGCCACAGGCCATCGCGCAGCGTCTGGAAGACCAGGCGCGTGCTCTCCGACTCGCCGGGCTGGAGCGGTCGCCAGAACGGGTTGATGTCCGTGGCGTCGCTCTCGGTCAGGCGGGTTTCTTCGCCCGTGGTCACGTCGAACATGTAGATCTCCCAGTTGCCATCGCGCGACGACTCGTAGGCGATGTACCGGCCACCGGGCGACCAGACCGGGTCAGACGTGATGGCGAACTGGTTCCAGGTTACCCGGCGCGGCAGCTCGCGACCGTCGGTCGGGGCAACCCAGATGTCCCACGCGCCACTGCGGTTCGTGGAGAAGGCGATCCACTCGTTATCCGGCGAGCGGCTGGGCTTGATGCTGAAGATGTTCGGCTCGTAGCCCTGGGACAGGTTGGCGGGCGCGCTCGGATCGTCGGGCAGCTCGCCCAGGCGGAAGATCTCCCACGTGCCGGTATGGTTGGTGTGGTACACGGCCCAGATCGGGCAGCTTCCCGCACCCGGCGTGATGGGAGTCCACGGCTCAGGCGTCAGGCCCGTGTCGCGGCACGCTTCGCCGCCGGCCATCGTGTAGTCGAAGACCGGGAAGCCGTTCGCGTCCAGGCTCCAGGTTGCGCAGTCGACCTGCGGGGTCGGCGTGGGCAGCGAAGGCGTCGGCGTGGGCGTTTCCTTCTCGGCGCACGTCGTGTCCACAACGATGCCGAGGCCGTCCACAGTGAGCGTTAGCTTGCCCGCCACACCGGCGACCGGGAACTGGGTCGTCTGACCGGCTGCAAGCTGGACCGTGCCGCTCGTCAGCGGCGCGCCGTCTTCGCGCTCAACGCGGTAGGCGCGCGACTGGAGCATGTCGCCGGGGCCAGCATTGCTGATGGTGAAGGTAGCGATCAGGTTCTCGGAGCAGACGGCCTGAGCGCTGACGTTCGGCTCGGCGCACTGGGTGGCCACACTGATGTTGCGCGTCGGGATTTCCAGGACCAGGATGCCCTGGACGCCCGTCACGGTCACAACCAGCGATTCACCCGCGCCAAGCTGGAAGTTTTCGCTGCGAACGGCTCCGGACGGGCCATTCACGGTGTACGCTTCCGGCGCGGACATGGCGCCGCCGTTGTTGGTGATGCGCCACGTGGCGATGCCGTTGGCCGTGCACTCGCCCGTCACGTCGAGCGCCGGCTGCGGCGTATTGGTCGCCGTCGGCGTGGCCGTGCTGGTGGGCGTTTCGGTCGGACGGCAGCGGTAGTCGCCGCTGTACTCGCCCGGATTATTGAGCGTCACCGTCGCGCCCGCGACGTCGACCGAGGCCGAGGTGACGTTGTACACGCCATCCGGCTTGTAGTCATAGTAATCCCAGGCGTTGCCGGACTTCGTGCCGGATGCGATGGTCCCATACGTGTAGGTCAGCGGGCCGGGCGTGACGCCGTCAGGCACGTTGAGCACTGCGAAGTGAATCCGGACCTCATTCTGATAGCACTCGATGCCTGCGATGTTGAGCAGGAAGTTGTGCGGCGTATTGGTCGGCGTCAACGTGTTGGTCGGCGTGTTGCTCGGCGTGCTGGTAGCCGTATGCGTCGCCGTGTTCGTGGGTGTATG
>JADZBY010000309.1 GCA_020851855.1 Anaerolineae bacterium | reverse complement strand
TGACCTCGTGCAGATAGGAGATCTCCCGCTCGACTTCAGCCTCCCAGCCCTCGTGTTTGCCGGATTGGTCGGCACTGAAGGAGGCGAACCACTCGGCCATGATTGGCACAAAGTCGGGTTTTGTGGTTAGGAAAGTGACGAGGCGGATGACCTCGCGCTCGACAATTTCGACGCGTATGGAGCGGTTACGCGTGCCGCAAGGTGTGTTCTCCTTGTGGCGGTAGCGCCGCTTCTCGATGATTCCTTGTCCGGTGAACGCATGGCGCAAAGACGGATCCTGCTTCTCGCGCGCCAGCTTGTCGCAGTGCGCGCAGTAGAGCAGGCCGCTCAGCGGGTACACATAGGCGTCAACATGCACGCCATAGTCGGCATGTGGTCTTTCAACACTCCGCTTGTTGAAAACACGCCCCACGTCTCGCAGCAGCTCGACGTCGAACACAGCCCGATCAGGATGCAGTGCGACGGCCTCAGGGTCGATGTCCTTGGCGCTGCGGTCCTTGGCGCGCTGCCCGATGACAGCGCCACCGTACTCAATCCAGTTCTTGACAATGCGCCGGACGGACTCGCGGTCAAACGGAACAGGCTTGGCATACTGGTTGCGGTAAGGCCAACCTTCGCTGTTGACGATCTGCGCGATCTTGGCCAGGCCATGCTTTCCGGAAGCGTAGATGCTAAGGACTCGCTGGGCGGCGTCATAGTAGCCATGCCACACAAGGCGATCTTCAGGCGGCTCCTCATCTCGAGTGCCGAGTACCCAGGAGCCATCGGCACGCAGCCACACCCCTTCGGGACTGGGCTGGAGATAGCCGGTCTCTTTGTCACGTACTGTACCGAATGGCGGTCTGCCGACGGTGACACCCTTCGTCTTGCGGTAGACGATGCTTGCCGTGGTGCGGCGCGATACGTCCTCGGCATAGGCTTCATCTTGCTGCGCCCAGATCTGCAGGATCATTCTTCCTTGTGGCGTAGAAGAATCAACGCTGCCACGCACCGGATCGGTCTGGATCAGCTTGACGCCCAGGGTATCGAGACGTTCCAGCAACTCGCCCATGCGCCATTGTTTGCGGTGTGCGCGGGAAATGTCGTACATCACAATCGCGCCCACATCCGGGTCGGCCAATCGCTTTTCCAGCGCCTGCCAGCCGGGACGGTTCTTCACGTCACGGCCAGAGCGGTGACCCTTGGCATCTGAATACCATTCGGGGTTGAAGCCTTGCCGCTCGCAGGCCGTCTGAATGTAGCTTTCCTGGCGCTCAGGGCTATCCGACTCTGCACCATTCGGGTTGAACGACACACGGATATAGCATAAAGCAGTGGTACGCGGAACGTTGGGGAACGGGTTCTTTCGGGCCATGACAGCCTCCCTATCCGGCCTGGGTAGCGCAAAGCACCCCGACACGATAGAGTCTGTCGGCGGTCGCTGCGCTAGCGAAGGTAGTGCATCGACAAGTGCATCGGGGCGTTACCGCGCCCCGATGCGCGCGTCTCTGCTTCAAGTTAACCCTGTTCATTGCGGTTGTCAAGCTGCTCGGCATTGCGCCGTGCGGCTTCCATGCGCGCCAGCAGGCATAGGAAATCTCCAAGAATACGCGCCGTGCCCGGCGCTGCGAAGTACGGGTCGATTGCGCCCATGTCGTGGCACATATGCCAGGCCATACGGCGTATGTGCTCTTCTGGCGGCACCCAATAGAGTATTCGCGGAAAAGTGCTTGCCTCAAGCATCTCATCTCTCCTCGGTCACTACTACACGAACTCGCTCAGCCACTGCTTGACGTTTCCGCCCTGCTTCACAAACTCCGTAATGTCCTTGCCAAAGGGCAGAGTGACGACCACCGCGCGGCGCGTCAGTGATTGCCAGTAGGCTGCACCCTTCCGGCCTGCATCATCGGCATCGTAGGCGACGAGAATCCGTTTGCAGTGCATGAGGTGAGAGATCCAATTGTCGGCCAGTTTGCCCGTTGCACTGCCGAGCGTGGCGACACCCACCATGTCGCCCACTTCCTGCTCTGCCACAAGCGCGTCGAACTCCCCTTCGACAAAGAGCGCTACGTCATGGTCGGCCAGACTGGCCGCATTGTACAATCCGTGCGCGCTGCCGCCGGGAATCTGCACGTACTTCGTGTTGCCGCCGAGCCGCCTAACCTTGACTGCCAAGACGGCATCGCCGTCGAGCCAGGGACTGGTGATGCCGCACGGCACGCGCAGCCCATCCACGTGCCGCCAGACGTTCCAGTGGCCTGGCACGTACCCCAGATGTGCGCGGCGAATCGTTTCAGGTGTCAGTCCGCGATTCAGTAGGTAGCTACGGGCCATGAAGCCTATGTCGCTCCATAGCGTGCGCTCGGCGCGCCAGACGACAGTCCTAGCATGCTCCTGCCAGGCTTCTTCCGGTGGCTTTGCCTCGACCAGCCCTGCCGAGATAGCTCGTGCCACTTTCGGTCGGCTTACCGGCGTGCGATTCCCGTCGAGATACTCACACGCTTCGGCAAAGATCATGCCGCGGTAGCGCATCAGCCAATCGATGGCGTCGCCGTGCATCTGGCACGCCCCATAGCAGCGCCAGTGGTCCGGCCACACTGCCAGGCTGAAGCCTCGCCGCTCCTGGTGAAACGGGCAGCGCCACAGCCGCGCCTG
>JADZBY010000308.1 GCA_020851855.1 Anaerolineae bacterium | reverse complement strand
CCTCCCACGGCCACATGAGGGCCATGCCTTCGCCCCGGAAGAAGATGCCGATCACCGTCAGCACGACGAAGGCGACGACGAGCAGCGTGAACAGGCTCAGGCGCGCTTCGCAGCCTGCCGAGCGGAAAAGGCGCTTGACGCCCTCGTAATAGCCGACCAGCAGCAGGAGCAGCGCCGCGAGCGGAACCCAGCCGTTGCTGAGCGCTGTGGGCAGGCTGGGCAGCAGCGCGGGCAGGTCGAGGACGTATTCGTCCAGCAGAACCAGCGCGGGCGTGGCGATGAGCGCCGTGATCGCCCCGAAGAGCGCCATGCGCCGCCCCTTGCGCGAACGGAACCAGATGCCTTCCGCGTCCAGGTCGAAGCGCGAATAGGGCAGCAGGATCAGCGCGGCGAAGGCCAGCCCCGGGATGATAATCGCGCCGAAGACGGGGTGAAAGTGCAACAACAGCTCTTGCAGGCCCATGAAATACCACGCCGCTTTGGCCGGATTGGGGCTGTGATCCGGGTTGGCTGCCGCTTCGAGCGGCGCGTTGACCCACACCGACCAGAGCAGGATCAGGCCCGTCATGATCAGGGCGAACACCAGCTCACGCGAGACGAGGTGCGGCAGCGTCGTGACCTTCTCGACGGGCGCGGGCGCTGCATCAGCCTGATCGAGGCGGCGCGGCACGCTGAGCGTATCTTTGCGCACGCGCCAGATGTGGAACGACGCGATGCCCAGCAGAGTGAGGGGAATGATGGCCACGTGCAGGCCGTAGAAGTTGGTGAGCGTCGCCGCCCCGACATCCGGCCCGCCCAGCAGGAAGTTGCGCAGCCCTTCCCCGATGAGAGGGATATAGCTCAGCAGGCTCGATCCGACCGTCACCGCCCAGTAGGCCAGCTGATCCCACGGCAAGAGATAGCCGGTGAAGTTCGCGCCAACGACCAGCACCAGCAGCGACAGGCCCAACACCCAGTTGAACTCACGCGGGAAGCGGAAGCCGCCGGTGAAGAATACGCGCAGCAGGTGCAGGAAGACCACCACCACCATCAGGTTGCCGCTCCAATGGTGGATGTTACGCACAAGCTGCCCGAAGTTCACCTCGGTCTGCAGCCGCAGCATGTCCAGGTAGGCGGTGTCCGGCGAGGGCGTGTACTCGAACATGAGCATGACGCCCGTCACGGCCAGCAGGGCGATGAGCAGCAGCGCCAGCCCACCCAGGCCGAAGGTGTAGGTGAACTTCAGGGTGGGCCGCGCCACTTTGCTGGGGTGCAGGTGCAGCACCAGGTTGTTCATCACGTAGCGCATCCGGTCCCGGTCGTCGCGGGGTGGGAGTTCATCCCGCTGGATGGACTCCCACACACGCTGCGGCAGGTTTTCGGGGCGTGGGTCGAGTTGATCGCTCATGGGGAAATCTCCTGCCGCGTCGGCAGCTTGCTCAGTTACCCGTTGCGGTTGCCGCGACGACCGTTGCCGTTTCCATTGCCATTCGTATTGCCGCCCGCGCCGTTACCACCCTGGCCAGCGCCCTGCGCGCCGGTCTGCGTGCCCGTCTGTGTACCCGTCTGCGTACCCGTCCCGGCAGCGCCGGTACGGCCCGGCCCGCCCCACAGAGGCCGACCGTTCGGGTCACGCAGCAGCAGCCGTTCGCCCGTGGCCAGTTTCGTCACCTGCCCGGTCTGGAACTGGTCAGCCTGCCAGAAGCCGCGCACCTGCACGGCGTCGCCCGCCGCGAAGGTCACCGCCTGCGACTGCCAGAAGTCGGCGCGCCCGAACTGGAGCGTGAGCGCCTCGCCCGTCGCCGTCTGGATGGTCAGGCCGTTCTGGTTGACGGCGGTCACCGTGCCGTCGAGACTCACCCAATCTTCCGCCGCGACCTGCACCTGCCCGACGCCGCCCGCGCCAGCCTGTGCGCCCGCCTGTGCGCCCGCCTGTGCGCCAGCCGCGCCCGCCGAAGCGCCTGCCGTGCCCGCGCCGCCCGACCACAACGGCTGCCCGGTGGCATTACGCAGCGCCATCTGCGCGCCGGCGGCGTTCGTCACGATCTGGGCGTGGTACTGCTCGCCATTGAAAAAGCCCTGCACACTGATCACGTCGCCCACACTGAGCGCGACGCCTTGCGCCTGCCAGAATGTCGGCGGGCCAAGCTCGATGTACACCTGCGTCCCATCCGCGAGCGCCAGCGTGAGGCCGAAATCGGTCAGCGCCACGATGCTGCCGCTCCCGGTCCAGGCCGTGCCCACCTGATTCACCGATTGCTGTGTGAGCGCCGGCCCGCTGCCCGCCGTCACCGGCGCACTCACCGTCGCCGTGGCAGTCGGAACGGGAGCCTGGGCTTGGACGAGCGCCGTCTCCGAGACATCCGGCGCGCCCTGCGCGTCAAGGATGCCGACCACCAGCGCCCCGGACAACGTCACCAGCAGCGCGGCGATGAACAGATTCTTCAACATGGTTCCACCTTATCCTTCGGGTTACCCATTCGATGCGGGAAGTATCCGAAAAAGTTGTGTGGAACTTGTGTGCGCGCGGTGTGGTGTGTGTGTGGTAGGGCGCGGGAGCCAGGGCAGGGCTGAGGCGCTTCAGGGCAATCGCATCTAAATCCGCCCTTGAGCCAGCGGCTTTGGAACTTGCCCTTGCTCCCTATTCGCACTATGATGCGTGGGATTCTGCTGCACCTGCAGGAGTTGCCGTTGCACGCCGCCCCATTGCCCGCTATCCGCCTCACCAACGTGACGAAATTCTTCGGCTTCGGCAGGCGACGCATCGCCGCCGTGCGCAACCTGAGCCTGGACATTGCGCCTGGGCAGGTGTACGGCTTTCTCGGCCCCAACGGT
>JADZBY010000307.1 GCA_020851855.1 Anaerolineae bacterium | reverse complement strand
TCGGTGAAAGCGTCGAAACCGGCTGCGCGCTTGCTTTTGGGGCTGCCGTTGCCCTCTGCGGGCAATTGTTTTTCTGTGAGGGAAAGTACGCACATGGTCGAGAAGTTAAACGTTGCCGTTATCGGATTGGGATTTGGAATGGAGTTCGTCCCAATCTACCAATGCCACCCTCAAGCCAACCTGTACGCGGTCTGCGACAGCGCAGAGGGCCGTCTCAAGAAGATTGGCGATGCTTTCGGCGTGGAGAAGCGCTATGCGTGCTACGAGGATGTTCTCGCAGACCCCCAGGTCGATGCTGTTCATATCAACACCCCAATCCATGACCATGCGCACATGAGTATCGCCGGGTTGAAGGCCGGCAAACACGTCGCCAGCACGGTCCCGGCGGCGACTACGATTGCAGAGCTTGAACACATCGTGGCGGCGCAGCGCGAATCCGGCAAGAAGTACATGATGATGGAAACCGTCATCTACTCGCGCGAGTTCCTGTTCGTCAAGGAACTCTACACGACCGGCAAGCTGGGGCGCATCCAGTTCCTTCGTGCGACGCACCAGCAGGAAATGATCGCCTGGCCGAGCTATTGGATGGGACTTCCGCCGATGCACTACGGGACACATGTCATCAGCCCATGCATGGCGCTGACGGATAAAGAAGCCCAATCCGTAACGTGCTTCGGCTCAGGTCGCATTCAAGAGCATTTCATCCCCAGGTATGGCTCGCCGTTTGCCATCGAAACCGCGCATATCGTCCTGCGCGATTCAGATTTGGTCGCCGAGGTGATGCGGCATCTGTTCAACACGGCCCGCCAGTACCGCGAAAGCTTTGACGTGTACGGCAGCCATATGTCATTTGAGTGGCCGCTCATCGAGGACGAGCCGCCGGTTGTGCACATCGGGGAAAATCCCCACCTGGTAGACACCCTGGATTACGCACACCTCTTGCCAGAGCAAATCCGGCGCTTCACCACGAAGGGTGTGTACGGGCAGCAAGAGCAGCACCTGTCGTTCTTCCAGGGTGGCGGGCATGGCGGCTCTCACCCGCACCTGATCCATGAATTTATCCAGAGTATCGTGGAGGATCGGGAGCCGTACCCGAATGCAAAACGGGCCGCCCACTGGACGGCTATCGGCATCCTGGCGCATGAATCCGCAATGCAGGGTGGCAAAACGTTGGCCGTGCCGACCTTTGGATGCGCGTCGTAGCCTGCGATGCGGGGCGAAACGTCCGTGCCCGCCGCTTACAGCCAGAAATCATCTCGGCGGCCAGGGAAAAGCCCAGGCAGACGCCCGACACCCGCCGAAGAATCGAACTCTACTCCAAGGAGGTGCAGTTAAGGTCGAGCGGCTATTCCACTCCCATAATCATCCTTTCCTTTATGTGAGATCAAGAGGTCCTGTCATGTCAAACCGCAAGAATATCAGCCGTCGTCAGTTTCTACGCTCCGTCGCAGGCGCTTCTGCTGGCGCTGTCCTGGCAAGCTATGGATATCCTGCGTTGGCCACTGGTTTCGGTGCGAACCGGCTTACCCGCCTGCAAGAGCAAAAGTTAACACTGTGGATCGATACGCTGTTTGGCCCGTCTTTCTCGGAAATCTCCCAGGGATTTACCGATGAATACGGCGTGGGTATGGAAGTGCAGGCGCTCAGCCTGGACGAGGTGCTGGCGCAGTTCCTGAGAGCCGCCCCGGTGAACGAAGGCCCGGACCTGATCGAAGGCCCGCATGACTGGTTGGGGCAGCTCGTCGCCGCGGGACTGGTCGAGCCGCTTGACCTGGGCGCGAAAGCGGAGAACGTCGTGCCATTCGCTCTCGATGCATGGTCCATGGACGGAAAGCTGTATGGCCTCGGCCTGATCACCGAGAACGTGGCGCTCTTCCGCAACGCCGACCTCGTCCCGGAAGCGCCGCAGACATGGGAAGAGTTCGAGGAGGTTTGTAAGGGGCTGGACGTAGAGTATAAACTCCTGATGGAGGTCCATCCCTATTCTCACTTCCCCATCCTGACCTCGTGGGGCGGCTATCTCTTCGGCAAGAAGGAAGATGGCTCCTACGACACGAGCGACGTCGGCCTCGACAACGAAGGCGCGCTCGAATCGGCCCGCTGGATGGACCGCATGATCAAAGAAGGAATCATGCCACCCAACATGACCTTCGATGCAGCGCGCACCCTCTTTGCCGGGGGTGAAGCCGCCTTCTACATCACGGGTCCGTGGAACCTGCCCTTCTTCCGCGAGTCTGGCGTGAACTACGCCATCAGCGCGGTTCCAGCGGGCAACAAGATATCCCAGCCGTTCAGCGGTGTGCGCGGCCTCGTGGTCAACAAGTTCAGCCCCAACGTGGCGCTGGCGCAGGCCTACCTTACCGAATTCTGGGCCAGCGACACCCCGATGCAGAAGCTCTACGACATGACCGGCAAGTCCGTATCGTGGGTCCCGGTTCGTGACAAGATCGACGATGCTGATCTGGTGGCGCTGAATGAGGCCGGCAAAGAAGCCCTGCCGATGCCATCCGTCCTCGCAATGGGGGCCTATTGGACCGCGGGCGGCGAAGCGCTGACCTTGATCATGAACCAGGATGCTGACCCCGAAGAAGCGTTCAAGACGTGGGCCACGGCGGTACGTGAAGCGGTGGCATCCACTCAGTAGGCCACAGGGAGACAGCAGCAGGTTTCTCCGCTCCCAGAAAGTGTGTGGACTGGGGAAGCGTTCAGGAGCCGACGTGACCGCGCATGATGTGGGGGTCACGCAGGGGTTCCGGGCGCTTCCCCAATGAGGCAATTCGAATGAACAATCGGCCAAATAGCGTTATGCGCCTTGTGCGTCGACCGGACCTAAAACTGGGCAGTGCGGTCAGCGACTTATTGCGTTTGTTGGGGTTAGGCCTGCTGGACGTATTCGCGCTCTGGTTTCTCAGCCAGCTCTGGTATGATGCCGCCTGGGAGCTTTTTGCGGTAATCGCAGTAATCACGCTGGCGATCAACGTGATCTTTCTCCGTGAGAACCTCTACCCGATCCGATGGCTGACCCCCGGCCTGGCCCTGATGATGCTGTTGGTCATCTACCCTATCCTGTTCGCCGTTTACATCTCGTTCACGAATTACAGCGGGGTGAACCTGCTCACCGAGCGCCAGGCGATTGAGGTGCTGGAAAAAGAGCGGTTCATATCGGGAGAAACAGGCGCGTACGCCTGGACGGCTTATGAAGCGCCTGAAGGCGGCGCGTACCTGCTGTGGCTTGTGGGACCGGATGGGCAGCCGCAGGTCGCGGGTACAAACTCGCCGTTGCGGCCAGCCACGCCCGCCGAGGCGGCAGAAGCGCAATCCAGCGCAGATGGCCTTCCGGCTGAACTGGGTGGCTATACCCGGCTGAACCGGGTCAAGACCGTCACCCGCATTTCAGAGCTGACGAAGCTGGAGTTCGGCGAAGGCCCGGATACCATTCAGATCGTCTCCATGGACAAAGCCGGGCGCTTCCAGCAGAAATACGTCTACGACGCCAGCACCGACACCATGACCGACCAGGAGACTGGTCTGCGGTATGAGAACCGGGAAGGGACCTTCGTTACCGCCGACGGAGCGCATACGCTGTCGCCTTCCTTCCGCGCATTCGTCGGCGCGAGGAATTTCAACCGGCTGGTCGAGCAGTTGTCCTTCGATGGGCCGATTATTCGCATCTTCGCCTGGACGGTGTTTTTCACGGTAAGCGCGGTTGTCGTCCAGTTCTGCATGGGCATGTTCCTGGCCATCGTGTTCAACGATCCCATCATCCATCCGGTGCTGCGGCGGATTCTGCGCTCTGTTCTGTTGCTGCCCTACATTGTCCCGGCCTATCTGAGCATACTCGTCTGGCAGGGCATGCTGGATCGCCATACCGGCATCATCAACAAGGTGCTCAACGATACGCTGGGATGGGCGCCGCTCTGGTTCGACGATCCGTTTTGGGCCAAAGTCGCGGTGCTCATGGTCACTTTCTGGTTCGGAGCGCCGTACTTCATGCTCATCACGACGGGTGCGCTGCAGGCAATCTCGTCTGAAATCCTGGACGCCGCTTCCGTCGACGGCGCGAGCGGCTGGCAGCGCTTCACCAATATCCTGTATCCCTTGATCCTGTCGCATATCAAGCCCTTGCTGATCCTGTCCTTTGCCTTCAATTTCAATAACTTCAACAATATTTTCCTCCTCACCGGCGGCGGGCCTCCGATGTCCAACATGGGCGGCCCGGCGGGACACACCGATCTCCTCATCACGTACACCTACAAAATCTCCTTCTTGTTTGGGCGCGGCGCAGATTACGCCTTCTCGGCGGTGATCACCATCTTCATCTACCTGATCATGCTGCCGCTCATCCTGATCCAGTTTCGTTACGCATTGAGGGCCAGAGAAGAATGACGACGATCCGGGGTTCAGCGCCTTCAAAACCGACTGTGCCGCGACAGGTGGGATTTCTGGGCATGGATGCGAAGACGCGCAAGAAGGTCTTGATTGCCATCGTGGCCGTGATCGCGGTGGTGTACGCGGTCTTTCCGCTGTACTGGATGGTCATCGCCTCATTTAACCCTACCCAGACCTTGAGCACGCGCGACCTGCTCCCGCGCCAGATCTCACTCAAGAACTACTACGACCTGTTCAACGATCCCAACACCCCTTTCCTGACGTGGATGAAGAACTCGCTGATCGTCAGCCTGACGACAGCCGCCATCTCCGTGACGCTGACGTGCATGGCCGCCTATCCGCTCTCGCGATTGCGCTTCCGCGGGCGGAGTCGGTTGATCAAGGGGATCGTGCTCGTCCAGATATTCCCCAACCTGCTGGCGATCATCGCGGTGTACCTGATCATCATTCAGATTGGCAACGTGCTGCCGTTCATGGGCGTGAACTCCCGCGCATCGCTCATCCTTGTTTACCTGGGAAGCGTGCTGGGCGGAAACGTCTGGCTGCTCAAGGGCTATCTTGATTCGATCCCATTTGAGCTGGATGAGTCGGCAATGATCGATGGGGCCACCAACCTTCAGATTTTCACCCGCATCCTCTTGCCCCTGATGCGCCCGATGATCGCCGTGGTCGCCATCCTGGTTTTTATCGGCGTATACAGCGAGATCGTCATCGCGCGCGTGCTCACCCAGGAAAACGAATCGCTGACGCTCGCGGTCGGCCTGTGGACGCTGGCGGATTCGTACAGCATCGGCTACGGACAGTATCGCTGGGGCATGTTCGCGGCAGGATCGTTACTGGCGGCGCTGCCCGTCGTGACGCTGTTTTTCATCTTGCAGGACTGGATCATCGAAGGTTTGACTCGGGGCGCCATCAAGACCTGACCCGGGATTCCGGCGGAACCTGGCTCGTCGCGCCGTAGATAGACCCCGCTAACTGCATTAGCAGCGTGGTTTGGAGAAGCACATGTCAGCATCGCGCATGAATCGTCGTCAATTCCTGGCTGCCTCGGGCGCAGCATTAGGAGGCGCTCTGTTGTCCACACACTCCTCACTGCCCACCCTCTCCGCCGCTGAGCCATTCACGGTGGAGATCGAACCGTTAAAGCCAGCATCCCCTGAAGGGGTGATTCAACCGTTCAATTATCGTGGCGTCGAGCTGCTCCCTTCACCATTCCTGGACCAGTATCAGCACACGCGCGACTACTTCCTGGCAATCCCCAATGACAGCCTGTTGAAGGGCTTTCGCGAGCGCGCGCGTATGCCTGCACCGGGCGAAGCGCTTGGCGGCTGGTATTCGGGCGACCACACCTTCCGCTGGTATAGCGGGGGGCACTGTGCGCCGAACTTCGGGCAGTGGTTGAGCAGCTATGCGCGCATGGCGAAGGCTACCGGGGACCGGGAAGCACACGACAAGGCCGTGATCCTTGCCTCAGAGTGGGCCTTAACGATAGAAGAGGATGGTTTTGCCGGGGCCAGATCGCTTGGCGGCTATGCAAAGCTCGGCCATTACAACTGGGACAAGCTGTTTGGCGGGCTGCTGGACATTGCCGAGTACCTTGACGAGCCGGCCTTCCTGAGCCATATGGCGACCATCACAACGTGGGCCAACGAGAATTTCGTCCGCGAGCGCAAGCCGGCCACCCGGGACAACATCACCGGCTACTCCGGTCTGCCGGACGTGGGGCGCGGCGAAGTCCGTGACAACGAGTGGTATACGCTGTCTGAGAATCTCTACCGCGCCTATCGATTCACCGGGGACCCGGTGTACAAAGCCTTTGCCGAAGTGTGGCATTACACGCCCGTGTGGGAAGCGCTGGCCCGGGGTGTAGATGACTTCGCGGGCAAACATGCCTACAGCCATGTGAACTCCCTCAGCAGCGCGGCGATGGCTTATCAGGTGTCGGGCGAGCAATCGTACCTGGACACCATCACGAACGGGTACGATATGCTATGGCGCGACCATATCTACGCGACGGGCGGCTACGGCAGCTGCGAAACGTTCAAGCAGCCGGGCAGCGGCGGTATGGGGGAGTCGCTGATCGATACGCGCAACTGGCTGAGATACCGTGCGTCGGCGGAAATTCCCTGCGGTTCCTGGGCGGTGTTCAAGCTCAGCCGTTACCTGATGAGCTTCACAGGGGCCGCGCGTTACGGCGATTGGGCCGAACGCATCCTGTACAACGGCATCGGCGCTGCGCTGCCGATGGCGGAAAAAGGCAAGACGTTCTATTACAGCGATTACACCATGGAGCCTCATGCCAGCAAGGAATACTACCCGGAGCCGTGGCCGTGCTGCGCCGGGACGTATCCTCTGTGTACGGCAGATTACCACAACCTGATTTATCTCCGCGATTCGGACGGGCTGTATGTGAATCTATTCCTGCCGTCGCGCGTGGTCTGGGATCAGGGGGAAACGTCAGTCAGCCTGACCCAAACGACATCCTACCCGGAGCAAGGCAGCACGCGCCTGACCGTGCGGATGGATCAACCCACGGAATTTGCGCTGCGCTTCCGTATCCCCTGGTGGGTGAAGAGCACGGTGACGGTGAGCCTCAACGGCAGGAGCACAGCGGTGAACGTACCGCCTGGGAACTGGGCCAGGATCAAGCGCACCTGGACAGACAATGACACCGTTGAGATTCGCTTCCCGCTGGACATGGCATTCGAGCCAGTAGACGCGGAACATCCGTCCTGGTCTGCGCTGATGGTGGGGCCGGTGGTGCTGGTTTCTGATCAAGGGCCGCAAATGCACGGCGACAGGATGAATCCGCAGGCATGGGTGCAAGCCATCGATGCCCCGCTCACGTATGCGGTGCAGGGCGACCCGGCGAAAGGCGCGTTCCGCCCGTACCGTGCAATTGAAGAAAGCGTACCCTACTGGATGTATCTCAACGTTGAGCTTGAGGCGTAGGCTCCTGGAGCGCCGTAACCAACCAGGCGAGGCCGTCTGCGCCAGTGTCTTCGGCATCGACCGCGCGGCGGACGTGTGGGATAGGATGCCTGCACCAACGACGACGTAGCCGTGACGGCTGTATCAAAGTGTGCCCACGCCTGGTTATCCACCTGCCGGTGTCGTCGGTGGGGAATCCGATGGATGCGCGCGCGACAGGCGGTACGCGCGAGCGAGCTTGGGGATGCTCAGGCCGCTCGCGCACCTGTCGCGAATGACATCGTCGCGTCGCCGGTCGAGAGGCTGCAAGGGGCTAAAGTGGGGAAGGGGATGTGGAGCCGCTGAATGCCTTTCTCACCCCTTGTGGCCAAGTCTGGGCCGTAAACTCATACCCCCAACATCTCATACACCCCTGCCTTCATCACCCCTGGGAAAAGGGAAGCCCGGGCCGCAAGCATTGGATGACTGGAAACAACCGGCTTTCCCGCTCTTGATCTGCGGTAGACTCCCTCGTGCCCAAACTTCGCCGTTCCTCAGCGCTTGCCGGGATGTAACGGTGAGTCCTGGGTCCAATGGCAGCCACCGT
>JADZBY010000306.1 GCA_020851855.1 Anaerolineae bacterium | reverse complement strand
TCAGCGCCGGGCACGTTGCGCAGATGGCGCGGCAGAGCGCCCGTTGCGAGCAGCAATTTGTCGTAATCCAGCGCCTCTCCCGACGTAAGATGCACTTTCCGCGCGGCGGGATCAATGCGCGCCACGGGCGTATTCAGCCGCAGCTCAATGTCCCGCTCGGCGTACCAGGCCTCGTCGCGCAACGGAATCCATTCCGGCTCGGCGTGGCCGTCGAGATAGTCCTTCGACAGGTTCGGGCGGTCGACCGGGACATTGGGCGCGGCGCTGAGCAGCACGATCCTGCCCGTGAAGCCTTCCCGGCGCAGCGTTTCCGCCGCCGAATTGCCCGCCGCGCCGCCGCCCACGATGAGGAATGTCTGGCGTGGGGCGGGATCGGCCTTGCCCTGCGGCGCGGTGGCGTTGTCGTTGGGCAGCGAGACGATGACCGCGCCGTCTTCGATCCGCACCGGGTAGCGCGGGATGTCGTTCAGGGCGGGCGGCTCCATGCGCGCACCGCTGCGCACGTCAAAACAGGCGTGATGCCACGGGCACATCACCTGGTGGCCGCGCAGCACGCCCTCATCCAGCGGCCCGCCGTAGTGCGTGCACGACGCGCCGGTCGCGAAGTACTGCCCACCGACGCGCGCCAGCAACACGGCTTCCCCTTCCAGCTCGAAGCGCCGCATCTGGCCGTCCTGCAACAACGTCGCGGCCTGTCCCAAAGAATGCTCTGCCATAGCCCCTCTCCCTGCTAACAATGCAAATACAAGTTACTACACATATCGTCGTGAGCGCGGCGGCGGATTGCTCGGCGTGAACGAGAGCGCTCAGACAATCCGCCAGAGCCGCCGCCCGCTGGCCGCCGCACGCCGGTACACGGCGACCGTGCGCTGCGCATTTTCCGCCCAGGAAAACTGCCGGGCGCGCGCGCGGCCACGCTGCCGCAGCGCCGCCCTCAGCGCCTCGTCCGTCGCCAGGCGGTACAGCCCGTCGGCCATGCCGCCCGTATTGGTTGGATCGACCGTCAGCGCCGCGTCGCCCGCCACCTCGATCAGGCTGGACACGTTCGATGTCAACACCGGCGTCTCGCAGGCCATCGCTTCCAGGATGGGCAGCCCGAAGCCTTCCCAGAGCGACGGTAGCGCCAGCGCGTCCGCGCCCGAATACAGGGCGGGCAGTTGCGCTTCGGGCAGGAAGCCGAGCAGCCGGATTCGTGAATTGGGCCGTTCCGCCAACCGTTGGTGAATGGCCTGCGCGCCGGAGCCGTCGCGGCCCACGATCAGCAGCGTGTGCGGGATGCGGTCCTGAATGGCCTCGAAGGCGTCCATCAGGCGCAGGTGGTTCTTTCGCGTTTGCAGCGTGCCCACGCACAGGATGTAGCGCGGCGGCAAACCGTGCTCGCGCCGCAGCGCGGCGATGGCGTCTGCGCTGGCCGGCTGGAATTGCTCCAGATCGACGCCCTCGTGAATGATGTCGCACTCGCGCCCGAAGTAGCGCGCGATCTCGGCGCTGGCGCTGGCAGACACCGCGATCAAGGCGCTCGCCCGCCGCCCGGCGTCGCGCGCATCGGCAAGGTACTGCCGTTCTTTGACCGTCAGGGCGGCGTCCAGGCTCATAGCGGCCAGGTCGTGGATGGTGACGACGGCGGGTGCGGGGCAAAAGCGGGCCAGTCGCGGCGCGGGAAAGTGCATCACGTCGAGCCGGTCCAGCCCCATGCGCAGGCCCATCCCAGCCCGATACCAGCCGCGCACCGCCGGGGCGATGCGCCAGTGCAGCGCCTTGCCGGGCGGCGGCGCGCTCAATTCCGGCGTGCGCTGCGGCGGCGGATTGGGAAAGTACAGGAACAGCTCCAGCCCTTCGTCACCGCGCAACGCGGCGAGCTGCCGGATCAGCGCGAAGGAATAGCGCTCCAACCCGGTGGGCGGCTTGCCCGACGCCAACCCCGATGCGTCAAACCCGACCCGTAATCGCCGCACCCATTCCCCCTTGCCGCGCTGCCCGTCATTGCCCGCCTAGCATAATCGGCGCAGACCGGCAAGGCAAACATGGGCGAATCGGAAGCGGCCACAAGTCCCCGCGCAGGTGCAGTCCAGGCGATCAGGGCGGATCCGCTTTCCGGGCGGATCAGGTTTTCCGGGCGGCTCGCGAGCCGCCCCTACAACGCCGCAACGGTGTAGGGGCGCGTCGCGACGCGCCCGCTATCATGATTCCGTGCCCAGGGCAATCGCCTCAACCGTGTGGGCTGAGGCAGGCAGCAGGAAGACGCCTCACCCCCTGCCCCTCTCCATGCCGTCGGGGGTCCCCTCTGGGGGACGGACATGGCGAGGGGCCAGGGGTGAGGCGTTCCCAGGCGAATGGGTATAATCTCTCGCAACACCTCACACCGCCCGCACGAGGAGCGCCAACTTTGCCCACGATCCGCCTGCCCGGCCTGATCGACCCGCACGTCCACCTGCGCGAGCCGGGTGGAACGCACAAAGAAGATTTCGAGTCCGGCACGCGCGCCGCGCTGGCGGGCGGCATCACCACCGTGCTGGCCATGCCCAACACCCAGCCGCCGCTCATCGACTCGGTGAGCCTGGTGCTGGCGGAAGACGCCGCCGCGCGCCACGCCGTGTGCGATTACGGCCTGTACCTGGGCGCAAGCGGCGAGAATATTTACACCGCCAAAGGACTGGCCCCGCGCTGTGTGGGATTGAAATTCTACCTGGACGCCACCTTTGGCCCACTGCACCTCAAGGACCTGGGCACGCTGCGCGCCCACTTCGCCCGCTGGCCGGCAGACCGGCCCATCGCCTGCCACGCCGAGGAGCGCACGCTGGCCGCCGTCCTGATGTGCGCGTGGCTGGAACAGCGCCGTGTGCACATCTGCCACGTCAGCCGCCGCGACGAGATCGAGCTGATCCGCGACGCCAAGATGCGCGGTGTGAACGTCACCTGCGAGGTTTGCCCGCATCACCTGTTCCTGTCCACGGAAGACATCCCGTTCCTGGGCGCAGGCCGCTCCGAAGTCCGGCCACGGCTGGCCTTGAAGAACGATCAGGCGGCCTTGTGGGCCAACCTGGACGTGATCGACTGCATCGCCACCGACCACGCGCCGCATTTGCCCGCCGAAAAAGACGGCCCGAACCCGCCGCCCGGCTTCCCCGGCCTGGAAACGTCGCTGGCCCTGATGCTGACTGCCGTGAACCGGGGAAGGCTCGCCCTTGAAGACGTGGTCCGCCGGATGTATGATCATCCTCTGCGTATATTCGGCCTTCCCGAACAGCCCGACACCTGGATCGAGGTCGATCCCGACGCCACCTGGACCGTGCGCGGCGCTGACCTGCACTCGCGTAGCGGCTGGACGCCCTTCGAAGGGTGGACGCTGCGCGGGCGAGTCGAGCGCGTGACCTTGCGCGGGCGCGAGGTGTATCGATCCGGGGCCTTCAACGTTGAACCCGGCGCGGGGCGGAACGTCGCGCCGGGAACCCAGTCCACAGGGGAGATTCACCCGTGACATTTGCAGCGAACACGATCAACGTCCAGTCGGCGCGCCTGCCGTACTCCACCCAGCACGATTACCGCTTCAAGGACAAACATATCCTGTCCGTTTCCCAGTTCAGCGTGGACGATCTGGCCTATGTGTTCGACGTGGCCGAAGAATTTCGCATGATCGTGCGGCGGCTGGGCGTCACCGACGTGCTCAAGGGCCACGTGCTGGCCACGCTGTTCTACGAGCCGTCAACGCGTACCTCGTCCTC
This sequence comes from Anaerolineae bacterium, assembly GCA_020851855.1. Classification (GTDB taxonomy): domain Bacteria; phylum Chloroflexota; class Anaerolineae; order Aggregatilineales; family UBA2796; genus JADZBY01. The sequence goes on along the minus strand of JADZBY010000306.1, from coordinate 4,880 downwards.
GTTCATCGCGGCCATCCAACGCCTGGGCGGCACGGTCATCCCCATCAACGAGGTGCGTTATTCGAGCGTGTCCAAGGGCGAATCGCTGCCGGATACCATCCGCACGCTGGAAAGTTACGCCGACGTGATCGTGTTGCGCCACCCGGAGAAAGGCTCCGCCGCGCTGGCCGCTCGCTATGCCCGTAAGCCCATCATCAACGCAGGCGACGGCATCGGAGAACACCCCACACAGGCGCTCCTGGACCTGTTCACCATCCTGCAGGAGCGCGGCGGCATCGACGGCATGACCGTGACCATGCTGGGCGACCTGAAATACGGGCGCACGGTGCACTCATTGGCCCGGCTGCTGTCCATGTTTCGGGTCAAAGTCAACTACATCTCCCCGGAAGAATTGCGCATGCCGCCCGAACTGGTCGCCCAGCTTGCCGAGCGCGGCATCGAGCAGTACGAAGACACGGCGCTTGAACACGTGCTGCCCGATACGGACGTGCTGTACGTGACGCGCATCCAGCAGGAACGTTTCAGCGACCCGAAGGAATACGACCGGCTCAAGGCCAGCTACGTGATCACGCCGGAAGTGATGTCCCGCGCCAAGAAGGAATGCACGCTCATGCACCCCCTGCCGCGCGTGGGCGAGATCAGCATGGACGTGGACGACGATCCGCGCGCCGCGTACTTCCGCCAGATGGAGTACGGCCTGTACATCCGTATGGCGATCCTGGCGCTCGTGCTCGGCAAAGCGTGATTAGCAACCCTCACCCCCGGCCCCCTCTCCCTCGGGGCGAGGGGAGCAAGGTGAGAGTTCGAGAAGGGGACCGTGACCATGCCCGATTCCAACCCGTTTGTGAGACGACTGGAAGCGCGCGCCCGCACCGCGAACAGCCTGCTGTGCGTTGGGCTGGACCCGCATCCGGGCCAGCTTCCGGAGAACACGGCTGAAGCGGCCCTGACCTTCTGCACGCGGCTGGTGGACGCGACGCACGAGGCGGCCTGCGCCTTCAAGCCGAACAGCGCGTTTTTTGAGGCGCTGGGCGGGCCGGGCGTCGAGGCGCTGCGAACGCTCATCGCCCACATTCGGGCCGTCGATCCGGCGATCCCGGTCATCCTGGACGCCAAACGCGGCGACATCGCCAGCACCGCCGAGGCGTATGCGCGCTCCGCCTTCGAGGCGCTCGGCGCGGACGCCATCACGCTCAGCCCGTACCTGGGCAAGGACAGCATAACGCCGTTTCTCGCCTATCCGGGGCGCGGCGCGTTTGTCCTGTGCCGCACGTCCAACCCCGGCGCGGGCGATCTGCAAGACCTGCCCGTGAACGATGGGACGCTCTTCGAAGCCGTGGCGGCGGCGGTCCAGGCCTGGGACGAGGGCGGGGCGCTGGGGCTGGTCGCCGGGGCGACCGACGTGCGCGCGTTGGAGCGGGTGCGCGCCGCTGCGCCGGAATTGTGGCTGCTCGTGCCGGGCATCGGCGCACAGGGCGGCGACTTGCAGCAAACGGTCGAGGCCGCGCGCCGCGCCGACGGGCTGGGTTTCCTGATCAACGTCTCGCGCAGCCTGTCCCAGGCCGGCGATCCGCGCGCCGAAGCCGAGCGCCTGCGTGACGCGATCAACGAGCACCGCGCCGCGCCGCCGCCCGTCCGCGCCGGGCCGCCCGGCCCGCTGGCCCGGCTGGCCGATGCGCTGTTCGATGCAGGCTGCATCCGGTTCGGCGCGTTCCGGCTGAAATCGGGCGTTGAATCGCCGATTTACCTCGACCTGCGGCGGCTGGTCGGCTCGCCGGAGTCGCTGCGCGTGGTGGCCATGGCGCTGACGAGCTACATCCGCGAGCAGCAGCTTGGTTACGCGCACTTCGCCGCCATCCCGTACGCCGCGCTGCCCATCGCCACGGTCGCCGCGCAGCACGCCCGCGCTTCGCTGGTCTATCCGCGCCGCGAGACGAAAGATTACGGCACGCGCGCCGCCGTCGAGGGCGTCTTCCAGCCCGGCGACGTGGCGGTGCTGCTCGACGATCTGGCCACCACCGGCGAGAGCAAGTTTGAGGCCATCGACAAATTGATCGAGGCCGGGCTGACGGTGCGCGACATCGTCGTCGTGATCGACCGGGAGCAGGGCGCGCGGGCCACGCTCGAAGAGGCCGGCTACCGTTTCCACGCCCTGATAACGCTCACAGGTCTGCTCAACGAGCTGGAGCGGCTGGGGCGGCTTTCGCCCGACAAGCGCCGAGAAATCGATCTCTGGCTGCGCGCCCAACGCAGCGAGTCCTGAGCCGCGCCATGTACCGCGCCCTGTACCGCCTGCTCGCACGCCTGGACGCCGAGACGATCCATGATGGGGTCGTGGCCGGGCTGCGTACCGCGGGGAAAGCGCCGCCGCTGCGGGCAGCCCTGCGCGCGCTGTGCGGCGTCCCGGCGGATGACGCGCTGGCGGTGACGGCGTTCGGCGTACGATTCGCGCACCCGTTGGGGCTGGCGGGCGGCTTCGACAAACACGCCGACATGCTGCACGCCGCCGCCGCGCTCGGCTTCGCCCACATCGAGGTCGGCACGGTGACGCCGCGCCCACAGCCCGGCAACCCACGCCCACGTATCTTCCGCCTGCCCGAAGACGGCGCGCTGATCAACAGGATGGGCTTTCCCGGCGCGGGCGTCGAGGCGCTGACCAAACGCCTGGAACGCCGCCCGGCAGGATTGCCCGCCTGGGTGAGCCTGGGCAAGAACAAAGACACGCCGCTGGGCGATGCGGGCCGGGATTATACGCTGCTGCTGGAGCGGCTGTATCCGCACGCCGACGCCTTCACGATCAATATCAGCTCGCCCAACACGCCCGAATTGCGCCGCTTGCAGACGCGCGAGTACCTCTCGGACCTGCTGGCCGGGCTGCGCGAGACGGCGGCGCGGCTTGCCGGGAACGCGCCGCCCAAGCCGCTGCTCGTCAAGATCGCGCCTGACCTGGATTGGGCCGAGATCGAGACGGTGGCGGAACTGGCGCTGCAACACGGGCTGGCGGGCATCGTCGCGACGAACACGACGCTGGCCCGCGACGGATTGCGCGGTCCGGCTCGCGGCGAAACGGGCGGGTTGAGCGGCAAGCCGTTGCGCGCCCGATCCACCGAGATCATCCGCCACCTGCGCGGTGGCTGCGGCGACCGCCTGACGCTGGTGGGCGTGGGCGGCGTCTTCGACGGCGACGACATCTGGGACAAGCTGGCGGCGGGCGCGAGTCTGGTCCAGGCGTATACTGGTTTCATCTACGAAGGGCCGACGTTCGCCCGCAAGGCGCTGCGTGGGCTGAAGCGGCGTATGCAGGCCGAGGGCGTGGCCAGTCTGGCGGAGATGGTGGGGAGATAGGCCTCACCCCGTGCCCCTCTCCACGCGGAGTACCGCGTAGAGAGGGGGAATGGCGCGGAGAGGGACGGGGGACGGCTCCGGGCGCGTCGCGACGCGCCCCTACGTGATTATGTGAGCGCTCGCGAACCGCCCGCGCGTTCACGTTCGCCAGGGCACGGTGGTGGTTCCGGGCGGCGGCGTATCGTCTTCCGGCGGGCGCACCGACGAGCGCAGGTTGGTGATGCGGTTCAACAGGTCAAACCAGAACGGCGCGCCCTGCGACACGCCAAAGCCGGTGACGGCCAGCCCGGCCAGCTTACGCAGATACCACCACAGGCTCATCTCCGGGTCGGGCGTTTCTGGCCAGCCGATGGGCAGGCCGATGCTCTCCACGGCGTGCTGAAGATCGAGCACGGTCTGTTCCGGATTTGCCGCGTCCGAGGTGCTCTGCGCTTCCGCGACGATGGCCTGGCGCAGCGCCGGCTCGCGCAGCAGCGCATCCACCACGCGGAAGGTATCGATATTGAAGGTGAGGGCCATGACCAGCCCGATCCCCACCAGCCAGCGCTGCGTCCAACGCTTGTACCAGCTCGACACGGCGCGCATCTGGCCGTTGAACCAATCTTCCAGGTAAATGGCGGCCTGATTGACCTGCCCGCCGGAGCGCTCTACCGCCGTCAACAGCAGATCGCGCAGCGGCGTGCCGGGGCCGAGGTTGTTGGCGATGGTGCGCAACTCTTCGACCTTGGCGTCGTTACGATAGCGGAACGAGAGGAAGCCGAACAACGCCTGCACGAACTGATCCGAGGCGATGTACGGCGGCGGCACGTTCGATTTGACGCCAGGGCCGAGAATCGTGTTCTCGTAGAAGCTGCGGACCATCGATTCGGACGCCAGCCGCACCGAATCGCTGGGCGCGAGAAGCTGGCGCATGAAGAGCATCAGATTCTTGCCGCGTTTCTGCGTCAGGCTGCTCAGGTACTCGACAATGGCCGAGGCCGTCATGCTCAGCACCAGGAACATGAGCGCGAGGCCGATGACGACTTCGAAAAGCGTGGAGCCAAACATGGCACGTCCTCCGGGCGGGGCAGAGTGTGGCCGGGCGCGTGTTGGAACTCGTGATCGGCGTCGCCCGGCAGTCTGCCCAAGTATGGCGGCAAACGCACAGAACTGCCAGTGGGGCGCGTTTGGGGCGGCAGGGCAATGGCTTAAAGGGCATGGGCTGAGGCGGGCAGCGGGAAAAGCGCCTCACCCCTGACCCCTCTCCACGCGGAGTACCGCGTAGAGAGGGGGAATAGCGCGCCAGCCGGGCCGACGATCTCCCCTCTCCATGCTGTCGGGGTCCCCTCTGGGGGTGGCGGGCATGGAGAGGGGCCGGGGGTGAGGACGTTTTGAAGCGATTGTCCGGGTTTGGGCGGCTTTAGCCCTGCTCGGAGCGGCGCGCGGCGCGAATCTCCGCGTCTGGATCGACCTCGTCCAGCGGGACCAGCTCGCCGTCGTCGGAGAGGGTGAGCGCGGCGCGCTTGGCCTTCTCTTTGGCCGGCTCGTCCAGGATG
>JADZBY010000305.1 GCA_020851855.1 Anaerolineae bacterium | reverse complement strand
TGAGCGGCGTGGGCGATGGCGCCTACGGGGCGCTGTTCAACGTCGTGCCTGCCGAAAAGCGCGCCCAGGTGCGGGCCTTCGATTCGGGCGTCCCGGCGCAGATCGGCACCATCCTCTCCGGCGTGCTGCTCATCCTGGGCGAGCGCGTGCTGAACACCACGCAAATCTTCGTGATGGGCATGATCGTGGCCGTGGCATGCGGCGGCGTCGTGTGGCGGATGCGACGCAGCCATGTGGCGGCGCTGGTGGATGCGCTGCGCGCCGGGCGCTATGACGTGTTCACATCCGGCGAGGGTGTCTTTTCGCGCTTTCAGGGCGACGCCGACGCGCTGCGCGTGGTGATCGCGGCGCTTGACGATCCGCGCGCCGCCACGCAGCAGCTTGCCGCCGAAATGCTGGCCCGCATGGGCGCGACGACTGCCGCGCCGTACCTGATCGCGCGCCTGGACGCGACCACGCCCGACGTAAAAGCGGTCTTTGTGCGCGCGTTGGCGGCGTTGGGCGCACGTGAGGCCGCCGAACCCGTCGCGGCGCTGCTGGCCGATCCGTCGCCGCAGGTGCGCAAAGCGGCCCTGGATGCCCTGCCGAGGCTCTACCCATCCGGCAGGTCGCACATCGAGCGCCTGGTGCAACCGCTGCTGGCCGACGGCGACGCTGAGGTGCGCACCCGCGCGCTGGCTGCACTCGCCGTGCGCGCCGCCGACCCGGACGCGCTGCGCCGCCTGGCCCGGATGCTGGATCAGCCCGGCGACGCGCGCCGCCTTGCCCTGAGCGCGCTCGAATCGGTCTTCGGCGCGCCGCCGCCCGCCCTGGAACGCGACCTCGAGGCCGCGGCCAGGGCCGTTAGCGCCTGTCTGGACGATGAATCGCCTGCCATTCGCGAGGCGGCGTGCAATGCGCTCCGGGCGGCGGCGCGCGTGGGCAGTGCGCGCGCACTCGCGGCGCGGCTGGCCGATCCGACGCCCGCCGTGCGCGTCGCGGCGTCCCAGGCGCTGCGGGCCATCGGCGCGCCCGCGTCGCCGGCGATTCTGGCCGCGCTGCACGACGCGCCGGATGTCGATCACGACGCGGCGCTGGCGGCCTTTTCGCCCGACGATCCGGCGATTGACGAGCCGCTGCGCCAATACGCCCACGCCGAGATCAGCCGTCTGCGCGAGAGCCGCGCTGTGGCCGCCGCATTGCCCGCCGCCGGGCGCGCATCCGCCTTTCTCGCCGCCGAGATGGAAGCCGACGCAGCGCGGCGTGCACGGCGCGTGGTGACGGTGCTCGGCCTGCTCGGCGATCCCGATGCGATGGCGCTTGTCGCCCGCAACCTGGAGAACGGGAACGCCGAGTCGCACGCCGCCGCCCTGGAAGCGCTCGACATGCTCGGCGACCGGCAGTTGGTGAAAAGCGTGCTGCCCGCGCTCGAAGAAGCGCCGCGCCCGCCCGCCCCGGACGCCGCATCCGATGCCCAGGCCGGGGCGCTGCGGCGGGTGATTGCCGAGCAAAACGGCTGGCTGCGCGCGCTGGCCGTTCGCGCCGCCGGGGAGCTGGAATTGCGCGCGCTCTTGCCCGACCTGCGCCGCCTGCGCGCCGACGCGGACCCGAAAATCCGCGACACGGCGCACGATGCCTTACTGCAACTGGGAGAGACGATGGAAACCCTACCCACCATGTCGATCATGGAGCGCGTCTTGCTCCTCAAGGAAGTGCCGCTCTTCAAAGACCTTCAGCCCGATGACCTGGGCCGTATCGCGGACATCGCTCACGAGCGCTGGTTCGCCGATGGGGATATGTTGTGCCGTGAGGGCGATCACGGCGATGAGCTGTACATCCTGGCGGCGGGCCGCGTGCGCGTGACGAAGCAGACCGAGGGTCACGAAAAGCTGCTCGCCACACGCGGCGTGGGCGAATTTATCGGTGAGATGGCGATCATCGATGCTGTGCCGCGCTTTGCCAGTGTGCGCGCCGAGGGGGAAGCGCGCACGCTGGTTATCACGTCGAGCGCCTTCCGCGCCATCCTGCGGGACCGGCCCGAAGTGGCGCTGGCGGTCATCCACGCGCTTTCCCGCCGCCTTCGTGAACAGGTGTAGGCGAAAACCGAGGGCCGTACAACGGACAACGCCTGCGTTGCCCCCACCGAGAACCACGTAAGGACGAGGTCTGCCTCGTCCGCTTCTTTCTTCTCCCCGACTTAAGCTGGATTAAATACAAAGACGCCGATCTGATTTATTGTCTCATTCAGGCTTGATGAGACGCTGAGATGACCGTGCAAGACGAAAACGACCTCTGGCTGCCGCGCATTGAAGCGGCGCTCTGCACCGGCTGCGGCGAGTGCATCGCGCGCTGTCCGACGGGAGCGCTCGGCTCCGTGGCGGGCAAAGCGGCCCTGATCCGCCCGTCCGCCTGCACCTATTGCGCGGCGTGCGAATCCGTTTGCCCCACCAACGCCATCGAGCTGCCCTACCTGATCTGCAAGCCCCGTGACGAGGGAGAAAACGACCGTGAATAAGACTGGTTTCCATTCGTCGGTGACCGCCGCCCTGCTGGGCATCGGCGCGATCACGTGCATTCTGATGCTCGTCCTGCTCCCGATCCGCATCGAGATTACGACAGCGCCCGTCGCCGCGGAAAGCACCGCCAATGCGTCGGCGCGCGAAGCCCAGGCAAAGCTCGCCAGTCCGCCCGCCGAGGCTGAGCCGGCCCAGGCAGCCGACGCCGCTGCCGAGGCCGGCGTCACAGCGGTGAGCGATGTGGCCGGTAGCGCTGGGGCAGCCCGGCAGGCGCAGGGCGCGCTGGTCGAGTACACGCTCAAGACCGGCTTCGGCCAGAACCCGCAAAATTTCTTCGTCGGCGTCGGCGGCGACATTGACGGGCAGGTGAATCCGACGCTCACCGCCGATGTGGGCGACACGGTGCGCATCACGATGGTCAACGGCGTGCCCCTTCAGCACGACCTACACCTTGAGGCGTTCGGCGTGGCCAGCCCGATCATCCAGGCCCAGGATCAGTCTGTCACCGTCGAGTTCGTGGCGGACAAGCCCGGCGAATTTGAGTACCACTGCATGATCCCCGGCCACGCAGACACCGGCATGAAGGGCAAGCTGCTCATCAGCGGCGAAGGGCCGGCCAGCGCGCCCGCCGGCGACGATCACGGCATGGCCGCCGAGCACAGTTCCGCGCCCGCCGCAGCGCCCGCCGTCAATCCGGCCAACCCGGACGCCGTGTCCATCGTGCGTAATCCTGCCGATGTGCCCGCCCCGGTTGGCGACCGCGACCCGACCACGGTGCGCGTGGACATGACCGCCGTGGAAGTATCCGGCTTGCTTGCGGACGGCACGACGTACAGCTTTTTCACCTTTGACGGCCAAATTCCCGGCCCGATGATCCGCGTCCGCGTGGGCGACACGATTGACTTCCACCTGAAGAACGCCGACGGCAGCGTATACCCGCACTCCATCGACCTGCACGCGGTGACCGGCCCCGGCGGCGGCGCAGTCTTCACCCAGACCGTTCCCGGCCAGGAAACGTCGTTCAGCTTCAAGGCGCTCAACGCGGGCTTGTACGTCTATCACTGCGCCACGAGCAGCATCCCGCACCATATCTCGAACGGCATGTACGGCCTGATCCTGGTCGAGCCGCCCGGTGGCCTGCCGCCCGTGGACCGCGAGTATTACGTCATGCAGGCGGAGCTGTACACCGAGCAGCCCTTCGGCACGCAGGGCGACCTGACCTTCAGCGCCGACAAGATGAGCCACGAAGACCCGGAGTATTTCACCTTCAACGGCGCGGCGGGCGCACTGACCCAGGATGAGTTCGCCATGCGCGCCAACGTGGGCGAGACGGTCCGCATCTTCTTTGGCGTGGGTGGGCCAAACGCCACGTCGTCGCTGCACCTCATCGGGGAAATCTTCGACCGCGTCTATGATCAGGCGTCGCTCACGTCCAATCCGCTCACCGACGTGCAGACCACGACGGTCCCGCCGGGCGGCGCGACCATGGTCGAGTTCAAGGTCGAGGTCCCAGGCCGCTACATCCTGGTCGACCACGCCCTGAGCCGCCTGGAACGTGGGCTGGCCGCCTACCTGATCGCCGATGGCGACGAGCAGGCGGAGATATTCCACAGCGATATGCCCGCCAACATGGCCGGGCACTGAACGAGAGACGGGCCGTTCGCGAATGGCCCCTACGCCCGCGCATGTCAGGTGTAGGGGCGCGGCGCGACGCGCCCGGCCCAATGCGACAGGTCACCTGCCCCAGCGTGCAGAATAGGCGCTGGGGTGAGGCCATCTTCGCCATCGCGCTACAATGGATCACGCACCAGGGAGATGACGTGTTATGTCTCAACAGGCAGAGTCGTTGTTCACATTCTTTGAGAGCATTGACGGGCTGATCGCGGATTTCCCGACCGACAGCATCGTCAGCCGGACCATCGTCAACAACGATAAGTTCACCGCCACCATCTTCGGTTTCGACGCCGGGCAGGAATTGACCGAGCACACGTCCACGAAGGCGGCCATCATCCACATCCTGAAGGGCGAAGCGACCCTGACGCTGGGCGATGCACGCTACGAGGTCAAGGCGGGCGCGTGGGCCTCGATGACGCCCAACCTGAAGCACAGCCTGTTGGCCCACACGCAGGCGGTCATGCTGCTGCTGATGATGAAGTAGCCTGCCGCCCGTTCTAATCTCGAGGATTACTGCCCCAGGAAAACGCCTCACCCCCTGACCCCCTCTCCACGCGGAGTACCGCGTAGCGAGGGGGAAGCACGCGCCGGCATGGC
>JADZBY010000304.1 GCA_020851855.1 Anaerolineae bacterium | reverse complement strand
GCCCATCGGCCACATCGCCGTTTTACCTGTTCGCGCTCGGCCCGGATGGCGCATGGGCGAAGGGCTTCGTGGTGGGCGTGCGCCGCACAACGGGGGGATAAGGGCGGCCTCACCCCCGGCCCTTTTCGCGGCACATCGCAGAGAGGGAAGTCACGCGGACAACGCAGGCGTTGTCCCTACCGTGGTCGGCGTAGGGACGAGGCCTGCCTCGTCCGCATTTGACATTGGCCTCACCCCCGGCCCTTTTCACGGCACATCGCAGAGAGGGACAGGGGAGAGATTCACTCCACCGGCAGGCTGCGCGACGGGCCGAGCAGCGTGGCCTGCGTCTGCCACATGATCCAGCCTGTGCCGCCGCCGGGGAACACGATGCGCACCCAGTCGCCGCGCTGGTTGCGCGTCACCACGTCCACACGCGCGCCCCTGCCCAGCCCGCCGACCACCGCCGAATCGCCCGACGGCTCCGCGTACACCGTCACGCGCTCCACCATGATGCGCGCCGTCACCGCCGCGCCGGGCAGCGTGATGCCCGTATTGGCCGGGATCGGGTCAAGCGCGGGCCGGTTGGTGCACTCGTAGCTGACCGGCTCCAACTGCCCGGATACCAGGCGGCCCCGGCGGTCGACCTCGTAGGCCGTCACGGCGACGGTCGAGCCTTCCGACAGCGCCTCGAACTTCAGCCGCGTGCCCGCCGTGCTCGGTTCGCCGCTCGTGGAGTCGACGCGCACATAGGCCACCGGTTCGCTGGCCTCACCGAACTGGCCGTTGCCGTTCAGGTCGGCGGCGAACACGGCGTAAAAGGGCGCGGAGCCGGTCGAAAAGCCATCGTACACGGCATAGGCCGTCACCGCCTCGCAGTTGCGCGTGTGCAGCACCAGGCGCGTCACGTTGGCGCGGGCGGGCGCGGTGGCCGCGAACAGCGTGAGGACCAGCATCACGGCCAGGATGAGGCCGAACAGGCTGCGGGTTCGAAGGGCGTTGCGCATGACGGATTTCTCCTCTTGATCGGACGATCTCAGTCGCACAGGCGGTGACGGGCCGGCGCGGAATCGCTGCACGTCCGCCGTTTGCGGCCATTGTACACCGGGCGCAAAATATGGGACAATGACGGAAACCTGACGAATGGACGCCTCGCCGCAACTTTTACCGGGATGATGAGGATAAACTGCCGCCGACCATGACACAGGCATCACCGCCCACCCCATCTCAACAACCGCGCTCGCCGTTCCGGCGTTTCGTCCTCGACAATCTCGGCTGGTTGCTGGTGTCGTTGGCGCTGGCCTCGGTCATCTGGTACGCCGCCGTCTCGGCCCAGAATCCGGTGGAGCAGCGGCGTTTCACGCAGCGCGTGCCGGTCGAGATTCGCACCGATCCCGGCATGTTGATCGTCAACCGCCCGCAGCAGCTCACCGCACTGGTGACCATCCGGGCGTTACGCTCGGCCTGGAACGAGATCGCGACGGAGAATATCAGTGTGGTGGCCGATCTGAGCGGCCTGGGGCCGGGCGTGTACAACGTCGAACTGGTTGGGGCGCTGGCCGGGGTGCGCGGTGGGGCGGTGGTCAGCGTCGATCCACGCACCGCCAGCCTGGAATTGCAGCGCCGCGAAGAAAAGCGGGTGAATGTCGAGGTCCAGTTTGCCCAGGAACCGCCGGTTGGCTACACGGCCAACGCCACGTCCGCCGAGCCAACGGCGCTGGTGAGTGGTCCCGCCGCGTCGGTCGAGAAGGTGGCGGCGGCGGTGGCCCGAATCAGCGTGGGCGAGCGGCGGACGGGCTTCAGCCAGGATGTAACGCTGCTCGCCGTCGATGCAGCGGGCGAAACTGTGGCCGACGTGACGCTGACGCCCGCCGAGATGCGCATTGACGTGGCCGTGCAGCAGCGCCCGGACGTGTCCGAGTTGAACGTGGAGCCGCGTATCGTCGGGGAAGCGCCGGATGGCTACGTGCGCGGCAATTACAACTGGCAGCCAAAGCGCATCATCGTGCGCGGCGACCAGGACGCCATCGCCGCCATGAACGGCAGCGTGTCCACCGAGCCGATTGACCTGACAGGCCGCATCGCGACGTTCTCCGAGACGGTGCATCTCGTCCTGCCCGACGGCGTGACCATGCCCGATCCCACGGATGTGACCGTGACCGTCGAGATCGAGCCGGTGGTCGTCACGCGGGAGTTCGCCAACATCGGCGTGCAATCGCAAGGCATGGACCCGGCAGATTACCGGATCGTGATCCAGCCGGAGCGGGTGAATGTCTTGGTGCGCGGTCCGCAGGCCATCGTGGATGGTTTGACGCCGGAAGATGTGAGCGTCTACGCGCCGCTCAGCGGGCTGCCGCCGGGCACGCACACCGTCACGCTGATTGCCTCGGTGTCCGACGCCAGCATCCGCGCGGAGAACGTGACCATCCCGAACGATCAGGCGACAGTCATCATCGAGTCGCTGGAGCCGACGCGAACGCCAACCCGTACGCCGCGCCCGTAGAGGCCCTCACTCCCCAACCCCTCTCTCCACCAGGGCGAGAGGGGAGAAAATGCGGGCAAGGCACACCTCACCCGCCCTTCACTTCCACTTCGTAGGCGCTGTTGCAGCTGTTCCTCTTGCGGGATGGGGCATTTTGCAGCGTCCCGCAACCTGCCGACATATGCTCAGAACGGTGGTGCAGGTGGCAGATCGGACGCGATGTGCGTATAGTTGACCCGGTAAGCGCTTAATGATCACGTCCGCGTTGCAGCGTCTCGGACGCTGTGCGCTATGCGTAGTAAAATTCTGAGTAGCGGTTATCCGCCCCCACCGTCCGCTTCGAGAGAGCGCTTTGAGGAGCCATGACCATGTCCGAAAAAATACTTGTCACGTATGCCACCGCGCTGGGTTCCACCGTCGGCGTGGCTGAAGCAATTGGCCAGACATTGGCCGAAAGTGGCGCACTGGT
>JADZBY010000303.1 GCA_020851855.1 Anaerolineae bacterium | reverse complement strand
TGCTGCTTGAAACGCGCGAGCACGCGATGAGCTATCCGAAGGGCGATTTTGCCGCCGCATTGTGTGATCATTGCGGCTTCATCGCCAACGTCGACTTCGATCCGGCGCTGAATGCTTATGCCGAGAAGTACGAGAGCACACAGAGCTTCTCGCCCACCTTCAACGCCTTCGCCCACGGGCTGGCCACGACGCTCATCGAACGCTACGACCTGCACGGCAAGGACATCATCGAGATCGGGTGTGGACAGGGCGAATTCCTCACGCTGCTGTGCGAACTGGGCGGCAACCGGGGCGTCGGCTTTGACCCGGCCTACCGCAACGAGCCGCTCGCCAGTGAGGCGCGCGACCGGCTTCGCTTCGTCGCGGACTTCTATTCAGAGCGCTACACGGATTACCACGCCGATTTCGTGTGCTGCAAGATGACGCTGGAGCACATCCCGGACACGCTGCGCTTCATGCAGACCGTGCGGCGCTCCATCGGACGGCGGCGCGATACGGTGGTCTTTTTCCAGATTCCAAACGGCCTGTACGTCCTGGGCGATATTGCCTTCTGGGATATGTATTACGAGCACTGCTCATATTTCAGCCCGGCGTCGCTCAAGGCGCTCTTCCGGGCGAGCGGCTTCGAGGTGCTGGCCACCTGGACGGGTTACGATGACCAATACCTGATGATCGAGGCGCGCCCGGCGGACGAGACGCCGCAGGAGTCGCCCACCATTGACGCAGACGATCTGGCCGTGGTGCGCCGCTCCGTGCAGCACTTCAAGGACGGCATCGGCGCGCGGTTGGACTACTGGCGCGCGCTGTTCGCGGACATCCGGGCGGCGGGCCAGCGCGCCGTGATCTGGGGCGGCGGCTCGAAAGGAGTCTCGTTCCTGACCACGCTCGGCGCGCACGACGCCATCGCCTATGCCGTGGACATCAATCCACGCAAGACCGGCACGTTCATGGCCGGGGCGGGGCAAGAGATCGTCCATCCCGACTTCCTGCGCGATTACCGGCCCGATCTGGTCATCGTCATGAACCCGATCTACATGGACGAGATTCGCGCCGTGTTCGAGGGCATGGGCCAGCACCCCCGGCTGGCGTCCATCAGCGGAGAGGCATCCGCGTGACCGGCGCACACGGCACACACACGGCCACTCGCTGTATCGCCTGCGGCGCGGACGGCGTGCGCATCTTCTTCGAGATGCGCAACGTGCCGACCCACTGCAACCTGCTCTTTTCAGAGCGGGCCGAGGCGCTGGCCGTCGCGCGCGGCGACCTGGTCCTCGCGTTCTGCCCGGCGTGCGGCCACGTCTTCAATACAGCGTTCGATCCGTCGCGAATGCACTACACACAGCAATACGAGAACTCGCTGCACTTCTCGCCGCGCTTTCAGCAGTTCGTGGAAGCGCAAGCCGCGGGCCTGATCGCGCGCTATGACCTGCACGGCAAGACCATCGTAGACGTTGGCTGCGGCAAGGGCGACTTTCTCAAGCTCATCTGCGAGATGGGCGGCAACCACGGCGTCGGCTTCGACCCGAGTTACGTCTTTGACGGCGCGGAGCCGCCCCACGTGCGCTTCGTGCAGGACTTCTACTCCGAGAAGCACACCGACGTGCCCGCCGACCTGGTGTGTTGCCGGCAGGTGCTCGAACACATCGAAGACCCGGCGCGCTTCGTGGCGATGGTCAAACGCGCCGCCGGGGCGCGGCAAGCGAATCACGATCAGGGCGGCGTGCGCATCTTCTTCGAAGTGCCCAACGTGCTGTATACGCTGCGCGACCTGGGCATCTGGGACCTGATCTACGAGCATGTCTCGTACTTCAGCCCGGCGTCGCTGCGGCGGCTTTTTGAAGGGCAGGGGATGCGCGTCCTGGACGTGGCCGAGGTGTATGGTGGGCAATTCCTGACGCTCGACGCGGCATTGGACGGCGCGCCGGGCGATGCGCCTGCGCCGCTGGACAGCGCACTGCCTGCGCTGGTCGAAACGTTCGCGGCGAGCTACGCGCAGAAGCTGGCGGGCTGGCGCGCATGGCTGGCCGGGCTGAGGGCGGCGGGCGGAAAGGCAGTCGCCTGGGGCGCTGGCTCGAAGGGCGTCACGTTCCTTAACGTGCTGGGCGCTGGCGATGAGGTGAGCGCCATCGTGGACATCAATCCGCGCAAACAGGGCATGCTCGTGGCCGGGACGGGCCAGCGCATCGTGCCGCCCGACGCGCTGCCCGAACTGCGACCCGATGCAGTGCTGATCATGAATCCCCTGTACGTATCCGAGATTCAATCTACCGTGCACGGACTCGGCCTCAAGCCGGATTTCCACGTGGTGTGAGGAAAGGGCTGCCGGGCGATGGCAGCGCAACGCGACTCGACGAGGGATGCCAGACATGCATATGCTTGAACGCGAAATGCCCCGCGCCGCCGAGGCCCGTCTACTGCTCAGAGATGGCTTTGAGCGGGATTACCCCCGGGGATCGGTCATCGGGAGCCGCACGGCAGACGGCGTTACTCGGCGCGGCGTGGACGTTGAGCGTGTAATGAGCGTCGATCACGGCGCGCTGCGCATCGAGCCGCTACACCGGGCAGGCTGGGGCCGTGCGGGCGTGGCCTATGGTCCGTTCAAGCGCGAAAATGGCCTGGCGCTGAGCGTATACCTGCTCAACGGCCACAACACATCGCAGATCGAGATCTTTCCGGGCAGCATCAAGGGCCGCCTGTGGCGCTGGGCGCTCGGTACGGTCGGGTCGGGCGAGAGCAAGCGTATCCTGTTCAAACGCATGGCGCGCTGGATACGCAGCGAGCACACCCGGCGCATGGTCCGGCGCGTGCGCTGGTGGCTGCGGCTCAAAGCCATCACGAAAGACCTGCCCATCCCGTCCATCCACAACGAGAATCTGGCAGTGGGCTGGTTTACTGCCCCTGTTCCGGGCGAATCGGACTCCCTTCCCGAAGGGGATGCCTTCGTCATGCACGCTCTTGGCGCGGAAAACGGCGAGCTGTGGGCGCAGGTCGGCGATGCGCCGTTGCCCGCCGTGCGCGGCGTGCAAAACGTGCCGATCTGCTACGTGGTCATCCTGCGGGAGCAGGGCGCAGCCTATTACGCTGCATCGCTGCCCAATGCGCATGGGTTGGCCGCCCATCCGGACATGCGCCCGCTGGCCATTGATCCGTTCCACGCCGAGGAAGACGTGTACGCAGGCGTGCATCAGCCGGTGCTCGGCCAGATCGGCTTTCGCGCGGAGACGCGCGTCTACGGCGTGTCCGTCGCGGAGACGCCGGCGTGGGCAGCCTGGTACGGCACGGCGCACGCCGCCGATGCGCTCTCCGGTGGTGGGCCGCTGGGGGAGTCCGCTGCAGAAGCAGGCGGCGCATGGCGCGCCGTGTCGGGCGAATTTCATCGCAGGCCACAGGGCGCAGCAGGCAATGAGGCCACAGCGAACATTGCCCTGCTGCAACCCGAAGGGCCAAGCGGGCTGATCCACGCCCTGATTGAGTTTGATACGCCGGATGCTGGCGCTGTCGGGCTGGTATGGCGTGCGGCGTCCGCGCGCGACTATTGGATACTCAAGGTCGGTCCGCGCGAAAGCAGCCTGTCCGTCGTGGAAGGCGGCGCGCCGCACACGGTGTTCTCGGACACGCACCCAACGCTGCCGGTTGGGATGCCGCTCTCGCTTCAGATTCTTGACGACGGCAGGCAGATCGCCGCCTTTTTGAACGGCGCGCTGCGGTTCGCGCGGCGCGTCGAGGACACGCGACTAACCGGCGAGGTGGGCGTCGGAGTGTGGGCAGACGCAGCCGCACCGGGTGCGCACATCCGGCAGTTCGAGGCGCACCCACGCAGCATCCCCATCCCGCCGGCGCTCGATCACGGCGCGCCCTGGCAACGGCAGGGAGAACGCACCGTCATCGAGGAAACGTTTGAGGGCCAGGCGCGCCCGCTTGACGGCAAGCTGGCCACAACCGGCAACCGGACCTGGCAGCGCTCGCTCGGCATCGGCCACGTCGATGTTCTTGGCAACGGCACGGCCCGCGTGCGGGCTAGTGCGCAGGCTCCCAATCCGGGGCGCACGGCGTTCACCGTGGCCTGGGATACGCCGACCTTCGCCGACCTGCAACTGGACATGACGCCGCCCGGAAGCGGACCCGGCCAGGACGAGAAGTTCCGGGGCGGCGTGATCTTCTGGCAGGACGAGGACAACTACATCGTCATCAGCCACTACTTTGGGGATGATCACCCTGCGGTATCGACCGCCCTATTTACCCATTTGCGCGGCTTCGAGGAGCTGTATGACGCCGTCTGGGCCAATTGCACCCGGCACATCGGCTGGAATGCGCCGTTCAGCCTGCGCGTCCAGTTCGATGGGATGCGCCTTCTGGCGTCCTTGAACGGAGAGCCGGTGCTTTTTCGCGCGCTCAGCGACGTCTATCCGAGCATTGGCCCACTCGCCATCCGCCGTGTTGGCCTGCTTGCCAACTGGGAGTGGGGCGACGACACGGGCACGACGTTCACACGCTTTGTGTCACGGGTCTGACGCCGGGGATGGCACGCGGTCTGCTGCGCCGGGATAAACCGCCTGCACGTGATCGAACCGCCCGCACATCAGGACTGGATTGAGGCCTCATCATGCTCACACGCGCGCTGCTCACGACGTTGCACTGTCCCTACTGCGGCAGTCCGCTCGTCCTGGACAAGGACTTATCCCCAGGGCAAGAGACGCTGGCCTGGGGCATCGCCCGCTGTCACTGCTATCGATACGCGATTCTCGATAGCATCCTGATCCTGCAACAGTATTCGCCGGCCAATAGCACAGACGATGCGCTGATCGACTATCTGGACGCCGGCGATTGCGTGGGCGCGCTGGCCTATGCGATCAGCACACTCTCGCCCGTCTCCGGGCCGCGTCCGGCGCTACAGAAGCTCGTGACCATACTGGGCAAGCGCGGTGGGCCGCTTGGAAGGATGCTGAGCAACTGGCGCACCGCCCAGGCCCGTGCCCTGGCTGAATCAAGCCCGACCTTGCGCGAGGCGTTATATGCCTTTCGCCCCTCGCTTTACGCGGATTACCTGTTCTATCGCACCGCGAACCCGAGCTTTCTGGCGTCCTTGCCGCTGATCTCTGTCTTCGACAATCTGTCCGGCGGCGTGGTGCTTGACCTCGCCTGCGGCATCGGGCACTCCAGCTACCTGATAGGCCGGTCTTTTCCCCACCTGCACGTCGTCGCCGCCGACCACGACTTCCTGAACCTGTACATTGCCAAACGCTTCATCGCGCCGGATGCGACGCTCATTTGCCTCAGCACCGAAGCGCCGTTGCCGTTTGCAGACCGGGCATTGTCCGGCGTGTGGTGTCTGGATGGCATGCACTACGTGCGCGCCAAAGCGGCGCTGGGGCAAGAGCTTCGCCGTGTGACCCGCCCGGACGGCGTCTGGGTCTTTCCTCACCTGCACAACGCCCTGTCTCCCAATCCCAACGCCGGGATTCCGCTTCCGCCAGAGGACTACCGGCGCTGTTTCGGCGGGATGGAGCCGCGTCTCTTCGTGGAAGCGGATATCTTGCGGCTGTTCACGCAGGCGCAGGAATTGGACCTGACGGCCTCTGCCGCCGAACAGGCGTTGGGCAGCGCGCCGGTCATCTGCCTGGTGGCCAGCGCGAACGAGGCAACCTGGCGTCGTTACCCGGCGCTGGCGCAAACACTGGCGGACGCCGGGCCGCTCGCCCTGAATCCGATCTACGCGGCTCGCGATGGCGATTCCGACGTGCAGCTTGAAATGGCGTGGCCCAGCGCGGAACTGGAAGCCGAATGCCGCGCCGTCACACACATCATCCCGGAGCATCCGAGCCTGGATCGCGGCCTGTTGGGGCGGCTGCGCAGCCGCCGCCTCGAGGACGCCGACCGACCCGTCATCGAGCGCCTGGTGGCCCGTGCCGTGATCCTTCCCTTGCCGCCAGGATACTTGTGAGACGCTTGGCCCACAGCAGACGCGCCGAAGCGCCCAACAGCGAGGGGCGGAAATCTGAGATAATGATGGCGTAGTAAGCGGGCTTTGGGATGGTTGTGCGCCGACGCCGCTACGCCTCATCGGGGACTCGCCGCACGAGGCTGGCAGGAAGTGACAAGACCGCATCATGGAAACCGACAACTCCAGATACATTCGCGCCCTTCTGCGTGGCTGGTGGCTGATCGTTCTGGCAGCAGCCGTGGCCGGCGGCGGCGCGTATCTCCTGCGCTCGCGCGAGGCCCCGCAGTATGTCTCCGAAGCGCGCATTTTCATCGGGAATACGATCACCAATCCTGATCCCAGCGTTGGCCAGATTGACACGGGCCAGCGGCTCGCCGTGACATATGCGCAGCTCATCACCTACGAGTTGCTTGAAGACACCATCAACCAGCTTGGCCTGTCGGAAAGCCCGGAGCTTCTGCGCAGCATGGTGAGCACGCAGGTAGTGGCCGAAACGCCCATCCTGCAAATCAACGCCACGTACACGGACGCGCAAAAGGCCGCCGATATCGCCAACACCATCGCCGCTCAGCTCGTCACGACCAGCCCGTCGTACCTGACCGAAGAGCAGCGCGCCCAGATGCGGACGCTTCAGGACCAGATCAAGGACCTGGAGAACCAGATCACCGTCAGTAACCAACGCTCCCTGGAGGCGCTGGCCGAACTGAACACCGCCATTGAAAGCGGCGACCAGACCACCGTTGAAGAGCGCACGCGCGTCTATAACCAGCTCGTGGAGCAGACCAACTCGTCGCGCTCGATCCTGGCGCAGTTGTCCAGCACGCTCCTGAGCCTGACAAACCGCACCAACCAGCTCGTGATCATCGAGCGCGCCCGGCCCGCCCTTCGCCCCAGCGGGCTGAGTCCGTTCATCGCCCTGGCGGCAGGCGCGATGGCCGGCGTCATCCTGGCCGCAGCGATCCTGATGCTGCGTGAGCAAGGCAACACCACCGTGCGCAACGCGGACGAGGTGGACGAACGCTCCGGGCTGCGTGCGCTGGGCGAGATCACACGCACGCGGCTTGTGCGCCGCAACCGGTTCGTGGTCGAACGCATGCCCGAGTCGCCCGAAGCCGAAGCCTACCGCGCCGTGGCCACCAAATTGCGCTCGTACCTGCGCATGAACCCGTCATCGCGCGTCTTCGTCGTGACCAGCCCTGGCGCGGGCGAGGGCAAGACCACGACTGCCATCAATATCGCGGGCGCGCTGGCGCTGTCCGGGCTGCGAGTGCTGCTTGTCGATAGCGACCTGCGCGCGCCGACGGTGGGCAAGGTCTTCGCCATTGAGGATGAAATGGGCTTTGGCTGGCTGCTGAGCGTCGACCCCACCACGGTGTTCAAGGTGGTGCACGCCACGTCCATCCCCAACCTGGGCGTGCTGCCGGGCGGCCAGGCTATGGAGAACCCCGGCAATCTGCTGGGCAGCTCGCGCGTATCCGGCTGGATCGACGCCCTGGTCGAATTTCACGCCGTCGATTGTGTGGTCATCGACGCGCCGCCCTGCCTCGACCTGGCCGACGTGCCCGCCCTGGCCCTGGCCACGAACGCCTCGGCGGTGCTGGTCGCGGATGCCGGGCGCACCCAGTGGGAAGCGCTGCTCAAGGCCAAAGACCTGCTGGAGCAGATCGGAACCGACATCGTGGGAGTGATCCTCAACCGCTACCCACGCCGCGACCTGCGCCAGCGGCGCATCTACCGCACGCCGGGCTACGGCTCGCCCGTCTACGAGGCAACGGCTGCGCCGCGCAGCGAAGATGGCGCGTGGACATCGGCGCTGGAAGCATCCAGCAGCCACGCCGGCTCCGAACAGGGCGAGCCGCAGGCGGGCATTGTCCCCGAAAACGCTGATCATGCGTAAAGAAATACCTACCGACCTTGCAGCTTCGTAAGGCGAGCGGTTGCCGAAGTATTCGCAAGGCTTCTGAAAGGAGCCGCGCCTGATAATGCGAGCTAGGGAGCCGGTGGAGCCATCTATCCGGCCCTCGCGTTGACGGTCGTCCCGTCAGATTCCCGACGCACCCGTGTGCGCCACAACCATACACCCAATGTGCAATGCCCTGCTCACCTCGGAGTGGCTTGGCCGGTCGCTTGTCGCGGCCCGTGTGACGGCACCGTTCCGATGACGGGTAGGACAACGCTGGAGAAACAGGTGCATGCGCTATGAAAGTTGCCATCCTCGCAGGCGGAGTCGGCTCCCGGCTCTCGGAAGAAACTCAAGTCAAGCCCAAGCCGATGGTCGAGATCGGCGGCATCCCCATCCTCTGGCACATCATGATGCATTATTCGTATCACGGGTTCAAAGAATTTGTGATCGCGCTCGGCTACAAGGGCGAGTACATCAAGAAGTACATGGTGGATTACAGCTCGCTCAACAGCAACCTCAACGTGGATTTGCGCACCGGCAGCGTCAGTATGGAGAACCGCCACGCGCCTGACTGGCAGGTTCAGCTCATTGACACCGGCGTCCCGACGCTGACCGGCGGCAGGATCAAGCGCCTTCAGCCCTACCTGGGCGATTCGACGTTCATGCTGACCTGGGGCGACGGCGTGAGCAACGTGGACCTGTGCCGCCTGCTCGACTTCCACCACAAGCACGGCAAGATGGCCACCATGACCGCCGTGCGCCCGCCTGCCCGCTTTGGCCACCTCGAGATGGCAGGCGACCAGATCGTCAGCTTTAACGAGAAGCCGCAAACCGCCGAAGGCTGGATCAACGGCGCGTTTTTCGTCCTGGAGCCGGGCGTTTTTGATTACATCGAAGGCGATCAGACCCAGTGGGAGCGCGAGCCGTTGGAGCGTCTGGCCGCCGATGGCCAGTTGATGGCCTATCGCCACGACTCGTTCTGGCAGTGCATGGATACCCTGCGCGACAAGAAACTGCTCGAAGACCTGTGGGAAGCCGGCCAAGCGCCGTGGAAGCTATGGAAGGACTGAACAGACTATGCGCGTACTCCTGACCGGCCACAAGGGATACATTGGCAGCGTCATGACGCCGATGCTGGTCGCCGCCGGGCACGATGTGGTTGGCATGGACAGCGACCTGTATCGCGGCTCGACCTTTGGCAACTACCTGCCCGTGATCCCGGAAATCATCAAAGACATCCGGGATGCCACGCTTGAGGATGTGTTCGGCTTCGACGCCGTGATCCACCTGGCCGGCCTGTCCAACGACCCACTCGGCGACCTGAATCCCGACCTGACCTACGACATCAACTACCACGCCACGGCGCGGCTGGCCGGTTTGGCCAAAGAGGCAGGCGTCGGTCGGTTCATTTTCTCGTCGTCGTGCAGCAACTACGGCGCGGCGGGCGAGAACATGGTCACCGAGGAGTCGGAATTAAACCCGGTGACTCCGTACGGCAAATCGAAGGTGCTCTCCGAAGAGGCGCTGCATCAACTGGCCGGGCCGGCCTTCAGCCCCACGTACCTGCGCTGCGCCACGGCGTTTGGCGTCTCGCCGCGCCTGCGCTTCGACCTGGTGCTCAACAACCTGACGGCCTGGGCCTACACGACAAAGCGCGTCTTCATCAAGAGCGACGGCACGCCGTGGCGGCCCATCGTGCACATCGAGGACATCTCGCGGGCGTTTCTGGCCGTGCTGCACGCCCCGCGTGAGGTGGTGCACGATCAGGTCTTCAACGTTGGGCGCACCGAGGACAACTACCGCGTGCATGAGATCGCGGACATCGTCAAAGACACCGTGCCCGGCTGCGACATCGAGTACGATCCGAACGGCGGGCCGGACACGCGCTGCTACCGGGTCGATTTCTCGAAGATCGCCAGGGCGCTGCCGGAGTTCAAGCCGCAATGGAACGCCCGCAAAGGCGCGCAGGAACTTGCCGCCGCCTTCGAGCGCGTCGGGCTGAACGCCGAGGATTTCGAAGGCGAGCGCTACAAGCGCATCGCGCACATCAAGCGCCTGATCGCAAACGGCAAGCTCGATACGGCGCTGCGCTGGTCGGCGCAGCCACACACGCAGCCCGGCTGAGGCGCGCCGGCGCGGAATACCAGGCGCAGCTACGCGAAGGCTCCTTGGGGAGCCTTCTTTTTCCTGAGTCCGTGGGTCTGAACGGAGCCGCCTCGGCCTCGTGACGATCCACGCGCGGACCACACGTTCCTGTAGCATCAAGGAGCAGTACGGCATGAGCCACTCTTTGCGTGACCAGCTCACCGGGTCCGCGCCGCGTTGGATGCGCGCCAGCCCGCTGATTCAACGAGTATTTCGCACGCTCTGGCCGGCCTTGCGGAAAGGAACCTTCCGCGATGGAGTCGCCGTGGGCTTGCACTTCGATGTTGGGCCGGGCAACCCGGTTCTGCTCTCTGGCCGGGTTGAGCGCCCGGTGCAGCAAGCCCTGGCCGAGCAACTGAAGCCCGGTCAGACCGTCTATGACATCGGCGCGAATGTCGGCTTCTTCACCGTGCTGGCTGCGTACCTGGTCGGCGTGATGGGCATGGTGTATGCCTTCGAGCCGGTCCCGGACAACGCCCGCACCGTGCGCGTAAATGCCTCGTTGAACGGGTTCCAGCACATCAAAGTCGTCGAAAAAGCCGCCGCCGACCACGCCGGGCGGGAAACCCTGATCCTGGCGCGCGATGCAGGCGGCGCGATGTTGGAGAGCACGAACGAGCGCCCGCCGGACGCCACCCGCGAGATCACCGTTGAGCTAATACGCATTGATGACATGGTCAGCGCCGGGACGCTGCGCCCGCCGGACTTCATCAAGATAGACGTGGAAGGCGCGGAGATGTCCGTGTTGCGCGGTATGCAGCAGACGATGCGCGATCACCGGCCTGTGGTGCTCTTCGAGGTCGATGCGGAACACGCCCCCGACATGGAGCGGAAATACGCGGAATGCGCGGAGCTGCTCGGCGGCTGCGGCTACGATGTTGAACGCCTGCAGGATGCCTACGCGCATATTCCCTGGTCGGTGGCGCACGGTCTGGCGCGGCCACGCGGGGATTGACGTGGCCGGCGTGTCGCGCCGCGCGGCCCTATCCCTGGACGGTTGTCCGCCTGAAGTACTCGTACTGGCCGAAGAAGCAAGCCAGAAACTCGCCGCCCGCCACGTCGGCCAGGATCGGCCAGCCCACGCCCTCGCGCAGGCGCATCGTCTGGGAGCGGTGCGCCAGCAGCGCGGCGCGTTTCGGCTCAAGCGCATCGCCGACAGCCACGCGACAATTCATTTCGCGCCACAGCCGCGCCCCCAGCCCACCACGCGCCGTGACCATCAATACGCGCCGCGCCTCACTCGGCCTGCGCATGTTGAGGGCGACCTGCGGCCAGCTGTACCAGGCCCACACCGGGTACTCGTACAGCGTCACCGGCGCGCCCCAGGCTGCCGCTGCGTCCAGCGCCGCGCGCGTCGTCATCCGGTGATCGCTCGACCAGAGGGGCGGCTCGCCGCGATAGGGCAGGTAGATTTCTTGCGGCGCGCATGCGGCGAAAATGTCGCGCAGGCGTGCGCTCACTTCTGCTAACCGCGCTTCAAGCCCACGTTCCGGCTCCCCCAGGTGGAAAACGTGGTCCTGATCGAGGCCGAGCCGGCTCGCGGCGGCATCACCTTCGGCCCGTCGCAGCGCAATGAGTTCGTCCTTCGCGATCAGCCCCTCGTGCGAACCGCCGCCGTCGGTCATGAAGACGAGGCGCACGCTCGCGCCCGCCGCGCGCTTGCGAAGCACAGTCGCCCCGCAGCCAAGCGTCTCGTCATCGTAGTGCGGGGAGACGACCACCGCAGAACGGGCCAGATCGGCGGCGGAGATGGGCACGGCGCGCCGCTCCAACTGGCGAAGGAGCAGGCGTCGCACGGGTTCACGCGGCCACGGGGCCATTCGCTCACATCACTTTCTGGGGCGCGCGGGGCGCGTAGACCGCCAGCAAGCTGTCCGCCGAGCGCGCCCAGGTGAAGCGTTCGACCGCCCGCCGCCGCGCTGCCTGCCCCATCGCGTCGCGCCGCGCCGGATCGTGCAGCAGAGTGAGGACGGCCTCGGCCAGCCCGTGCGCATCGCCCGCTTCGAAGAGCAGCCCCGTCTCGCCGTCCACGATCAATTCCGGAACGCCGCCAACGCGCGCCCCGATGACGGGCAGACCACTGGCCATGGCTTCCATGACCGGCAGACCGTACGCTTCGGTCAGCGAGGCGTTGATCAGCAGGTACGCCGTTTGCAGGTGCTCCGCGACTTTCGCATGGGGCACGCCGCCGTGAAAGTGCACGCGCCCGGCCATCTCCGGCGTGATACGCTCGCGCAGCACGTCGCCGTAAATATCGCGCCCGCTCTGTGCATCGTAGAAGGCTTTCAAGGCCTGTACGCGCGGATCGTCGCTGACCAGCACCATGTAATCGATGGGCGCGGACTTTACCGGCCCCACCAGGTCGAGCCGCACATCGGGCGCACCGCGCTGGATGGCCGGGAAGGCGTCCAGCATGAGATGCACGCCCTTTTCCGGCGAGAGACGGCCTATGTAAAGCAGCGAGTGCCCGTCCGACGGCGCGACGGGGCGCTCGTTCACCTTGAACTGGTCGGGATCGATGCCCATATGCACCGTGTGGCAGCGCTCGGCCAGGTCGGGGAAGCGCTTGGCGATGCCCTGCGTGACGTGATCGCTGATGCCGATCAGCAAGTCCACGCCCCCGATACTCTGGCGGATGCGCTCGCCGTCCAACTGCGCCAGCCAATCGCAGTGCATCATCAGCGCAAGGCTGGCAGCCGGGTTGAGGGCGCGCACCACCGGGGCGAACACGAACATGTTGTGAAGCACGATGAGATCGGGCTTGAGGGCGGCCAGATCGCGGGCGACCTGCCAGGCAAACGGGTACTGGTAACGCCGCCGCGCATAGGCCGGGTGCTGCGCGCTCGTCGGGCGGCGAATCGCGCGCCGGAAGCGCCGTTCAAGCTCCAGCGTGGCGCGGTACGGCCACGCGCCGGGGATGGCTCGATACGCGATGCCGTGCCGGTCCGTCTCGACCACGTTGCGCAGCGCCCGGTTCGGGCCGGGGCCGTACACGATCACCTCGTGCCGGGACGAAAGCGCCTTGCCGAACTCGTGAGACACGATGGCGACGGATGACGTAGAGCCGCCCATACTCGGCAGCATGTAGTCCCAGGGCTGGTTAACGAACGCGATGCGCATATGCCCGCCTATTCAGCGCCGAGATTGTCCAGCATGTAGACCGGTGCGCGGCCATAGTTCGCGCCGATGATGTCCGGGTCGCCGTCGCCGTCTATGTCCGCGACGCGCCCGCTGTGCATACCCTGGCCGGAGACGACGCGCTTTGACCAGCCGCCGTCGCCATCGTTCAGGAAGACGATGACCTCGTCGGGATCGTCGGAGTGCTCAAGCTCCGCCGTGATCACATCGGTGAGGCCGTCGCCGTTCATGTCTGCGGCCTGGAGCGTGTGCGCAAAATCGACCTGTCCGAGGACCTGGTAATCCGCCCAGGCGGCGGTCGGGTCATCCGGTCCAGGGTATAGACGCACGTCGCAGCCGGGATATTCCGAGCAGCTGATCAGCACGTCCGTGCGGCCATCACCGCCCACATCCGCCGCCAGCACCTTCAATTCCTGCGGCGCGCCCGGCCAGATGGGGAACACATCCCACCTTCCGGTGTCCACATCCGCTGGCGTGCGATACCAGTTGCCGTGCGCAAGCACATCCGGGTCGCCGTCGCCGTCAATATCGCCCAGGGTCATGCCTTCGCCCCAGGGCAGCTCCGCAATCACGCGCATGGACCAACCGTCCGCGCCGCGCTGAAGCCAGAGCTGCACGTTCTCGGCGCGCCGGGCGACGAGATCGAGCCGTCCGTCAGCGTTGAAGTCAGCCAGCGAGACATCCTTGCCAAAGCCGCCGATTTCCCCGATGGTGTGGGCAGCCCAGGCGGCGTCGCCCGGCTCGCCGCCGGGCAGCGGATTCTCGTACCAGCGCAGGATGCCGCGCTCGCCGTCCGGTACAACGACATCCGGGTCGCCGTCGCCGTCCACGTCGCCCGCTTCCATGTCGGTGGTGAACTCGCCATCCGTGGCCGCGATCAGGCGGCGCTGCCAGCCCGGGTTGGCGTACCAGACGAGCCGCTGGTTGATCCGGTCCGCGCTGATGGTCTGCAACAGGTCCAGATCGCCGTCGCCGTCTACATCCGCCACGTCTTTGCAGTCGCCGCCCGACTCCGGATCGATGACAACCTCGCGAAATCGAGGCGCGCCGTCCGGCTGGGCGCGAACGAGCGCCAGACCGCAAGCGAGCGCGGCTCCGGCGGCAAGCAGCAAGGCGGCGGTTCGTCGGATGTGCATGGGTAGACTCCTGCTCGGTGGCGTGTCCGGCGCTACAGGGCGTTATGCACCACGCGCGGCGGACATGGCCCAGAAAGGCGACGTCAACGCCCCGACCTCACCCCCAACCCCCTCTCCATGGCTGCTACCCCAGAGGGGACCCCGGCAGTCATGGAGAGGGGGGCAGGGGGTGAGGCCGCGGTTTATTTCAGCCCCTACGCGCCCTCGTTGCGGTTGCTGCTGGTCATCACGAGGCTGGCCTGGGCGTGTTCCGGCAGGGGCGCTTGTTCCGGGCGGCGGTAGTGTTTCAGATTCGTGTAGATGCGCCCCGGTCGCACGTAATAGCGCACCACGCCGACCGCCACGCCCAACCGCACACCCAGGCTGAGGCCCGGCATCCCGACACAGCGCGCCAGCCCTTTGAACTTGCGCCAGTTGTGCAGAAACAGGGAATGCAAGACGCCGGGGTCCATCCACGTATCGCGCCCTTTGAGCGTGGGGATGCTGCGCGACTGCTCGGCGTGACGCCGGTTCAGAAACAGGCGCTCCTGCACGTTGACGACGCGCCCTTGCAGCGCAATTTGCGCCAGCAGGACCTTGTCTGCGCCGTAAAAGGCATCCAGCAGCGGCGTCCGGCGCAGCACATCGGTACGGATGACGCCGAAAATCTCGAAGACCCAGCCGGTTTCCATCATCGACGCGCGAAAACGGCGTGCAGGCTGCCTTGAGGCGAGGCTTTCCTCAGCGGCGTCAAAGCCCACATAGACCACCTCGCCGCGTTTGTCGGTGATGTAGTTGCGGCCCGGCGGCGGCAGGGGCAATTCGTCGCCGTCGTCGTCGATGAGGCGCGCCAGCGAATGGCACAGCGCGACCGACCGGTCCTGCTCCAGCACGGCAACGCACTTTTCCATGTACTGCGGCGCGAGCAGGTCATCGTGCGCGGCCCATTTGAAGTAGCGGCCCCGCGCCATGCCGACCAGTTGGTTGAAGTTCGGGCGTGCGCCGATGTTCTTTTCGTTGCGCACATAACGGATGCGTGCGTCACGGCGGGCATAGTCCCTGCAGATGGCTTCTGTGCCGTCTGTAGAGGCGTTATCCGAGATGATGACTTCCAGCTCGGTGAACGTCTGGCCGAGGAGCGAATCCAGCGTCCGGGGCAGCAGTTTTTCGCCGTTGAAGACCGGGAGTCCGATGGAAGCCAGAGGCGGCGCGTGCCCTGTCTGCGCGCGTGGTAAAGACACCGTGGTTTTCTCCACAAATAGGCTGTTACGATGGCGGCTACGTGATGGTCTGGTTATACCCTCAGCACCTTGCACTGTCCTTTCAACCGGACTGCCGTGCGCCGCATGAAGCTGCGGCGGCCACCGGCGCGCCAGCCGCGCTGCACATCGCCCGTTTCGCCCGCTACACGCCGATCCCGCGCCGTGACGTGTGGGCCGGATCGGCGTTTAGTGATCTGCAAGTGGGACTCTTGTAGACTTCTGTCTCAGCAGGCGGGCCGTGGCGGCCTCGCGCTACAACGCACACCACCAGGACAAGGGCGAATACATGGCAATCCTCACGTCACAGGGGAACGTCCCACCCGATGCATCCCAGCCGGCTGATCCCGAGAGCGCCGCATCCGCCTCGCCCGCCTCGACAGCCGAACTGCAGGATGGCACATCCGGACGGCTCCGGCGCTGGTTCCGCAAACTGAGCAGCGCGGTGGGCGAGCAGGCATTCTTCTCCGCCGGGAGCTTCATCTTCAACATCCTTCTGGCGCGTTACCTGTCCACCGAAGAATATGGCGCGTTCGCCGTCGCCTACGTCTGGTTTACGCTCGTGCTCAACCTGCACGACGGTTTCATCGTGGAGCCGATGTCCATCTACGGCGCAGGCAAATATGGCGACCGCCTGCGCTACTACCTCGGCTACGTGTTCCTGGGCGAGGGGATTTTCGTCCTGGTCGCCGCGGCCCTGCTTGGCCTCGGCGCT
>JADZBY010000302.1 GCA_020851855.1 Anaerolineae bacterium | reverse complement strand
GGCGCTCCGCGTAGCGAGGGAGCCAGGGTGAGGCTCAGACTCTAGGGTGTGTCTGCAAAGCCCGTTTTCGTGTTGACCCTCACTCCCTCATGGAGAGAGGGGAGAAAAAGCGGGAATCCTCGGTTTCCGCACCCCTCTCCATGAGGGAGAGGGGCCGGGGGTGAGGGTTTGCAGACACACTCTAGTCATCATCATCATCATCATCGTCGTCATCATCGTCGTCGTCGTCATCGTCGTCGTCGTCGTCATCATCGTCGTCGTCGTCGTCCGGAGTGGCTGTGGGTGGAACGGGTGTGGCTGTCGGCGGCACAGGCGTGGCGCTGGGCGGGACTGACGTGGCGGTCGGCGGCACAGGCGTCCACGTTGGCGGTACAGGCGTCCACGTTGACGGCAGGGCAGTGTTCGTGGGCGGCGATCCCGGTCCCGCCACGTGGGTGGGCGGGGAATCAGGTGCAGCAAGCCGGGCAGGCGGCATCCCCGGTGTGCTTGTCCGCGTGGGACGCGCGGCCTGTCTGGCGGCATCGGGCAGCGCCAGCCCCAACCGCCTCAGAATGCGGGCCAGCACGTCCGGCGGCAGGCGGCCCCCTGTGGGCACGTTCACGCCCGGCGGCAGCTCAAAAGCGATGAAGCCGTAGCCATAGCCAGCGAATTCGAAGCGCTGGCCGACTTCCAGGCCGTCGAGCAGCGCAGGGGCGAGCTTGATGCGCCGCCCACCGAGAGTGATCCAGCCGCCCTCACGGTCGATCAGCTCGATCGGGCCGCTGAGCGTGAGCGGTCCTTCAAGCGCTTCACTGCTGAGCACATCGACCAGCGCGCCGACCGTGTCCATGGCCGGTTCGTGACGCAACATCACCGGCTCGCCCGGCGCGCCTGCGGCGTCGCCCGTCGCCGGATCGAGCGGCACATTCACTTCCTGTCCGGCGACCATCGTTGTCGTCTGGCCGAGCGCCGTCAGGCTGGCGTGCCCTTCCAACAGGCGCGCCGTCAGGGACGCCCCATCCGCCGTGAGCGCCAGCGTTGAGGCGAGCCGGATTTCCACGTCGTTGAGCTTGAAAGCCACCTCAACCCGGCCTGGCGCACGCACGATCAGCGAGCTGCTGGGCAGCTGGTTGCACGACAACTCCCCCAGCTTGGTGGACAGGTAGAAGGCATTCGTCTGGTCCGCCGCCGGAGATAAACCCGTGTTGCCATACAGGATGAAGGTCACGTTCTGGCCGGGATTCGTATCGGGCAGATTGGCCTGAAGCTTGATGAGCGCCATGCCCCAGTCGCCCGTCTGCGGGTTCAGCCCTTGTGTCTGGATGCGCGCCAGATTGTGAATGGAGACGATGTCGCCGCTTTCTTCGAAGCGCACGCCCTGTGGGTTCAGGCCATCCTGCCATTCGACCTGAACGAGGCTGCTGCCATAACACGCCATGTTCCGGCCCGCGCCGCCGCAGTTCTGTTCGGTCAGGGTGACAGCGCGCGCCATGACTTGCCGGCAGAGGTCGTCGAAACCCGGTGTGCTGCTGGGGGCTTGCGCGCGCGCCACGTCCGCCGGTGCGCTTGGCGGGAAGGAAGAAAGGCCAATGACACAGACCGTCGCCAACCAGATGCCAATCCAACGCCGTCCCACGCTCATCTCACAGCCTCACATACACGATGCTCTCCAGACTATCCCGCAGCAGCGGGCAAGAAGTTACGGTTACTCGCAGGCGTCTGCATTCCCGGAGTGCGAATCATTCAACGCGCCGTTGGCCCAGATTTCGACGGTGTTCGAGTTTTGCTCCGTCGTCGTCGTGAATCCGGCGCTGCCGCTGGCCGGGGCGACGCCGCCGCCCGACTGGCCCATCGTAGAATGGCGCACGTTCCACGAAAACGCCACGTCCACCGGATTCGGGTTATTCACCGACCAGACGCGATAACTGGCTGGGTCGGGCGAGCACAGCGCGGCCAGCGACAGGGGCGCGAGCGGCGGCACGGGCGTGTCGGTCGCCGTGGGTGGGATGGGCGTATTGGTGGGCGGGCGCGGCGTATTCGTCGGCTCCGGCGTATCACTCGGCGTGCGGGTCGGCGTGGCCGTCGGATCGGGGGTATCGCTCGGCGTGCGCGTCGGCGTTTCCGTATCGCTCGGCGTCAGGCTCGGCGTGCGCGTGGGCGTATCCGTGTCCGTCGCCGTCGCCGTGGCGCTGGGCGTCAGGGTTGGCGTCGCCGTCAGGCTCGGCGTGCGCGAGCTGATGCGCGTCGGCGCGCCGCCGCTGGGCGTCTCCGGGACGAGCGTGTTCCAGATCGCGCCGAGCGTCTCGGTGGGCACACGGCCGCCCGAGGTGGGCCGCACGCCGGGCGGCAGTTTGACCACGACGAAGCCGCGCGCATAACCGCTGAAGCGGAACGGCTGGCCAACCTCAAGGCCTTCGATCTCTTCGGGCGCGAGCTTGATGCGCCGCCCGTCCACGGTAATCCAGCCGCGTTCCCGGTCGATCAGCTCAATCGGCCCCTCGACCGTGATCGGGCCGTCGAGCGTCTCGCCGCTGGCGGCATCGGCCAGGGCGCTGACGTTGTCCATGACCGGCTCGTGCTCGAAGGTGGCCGGCTCACTCGGTGCGCCCGCCGCATCGCCGGTAACCGGGTCGAGCGGCACGGCCAGCTCTTGCCCGGCGACCATCGTCTGCGTTTGCTCGTTCGCCGTGATGCTGGCGTGCCCTTCGAGGACCTGCACCTGCAGGTTCGAATCCGCCGCCGTCAAGGCCAGCGTCGAGGCCAGCCGGATTTGCACGTTATTGAGCGTGAAGGCGACTTCCACATGGCCCGGCGCGCGCACGACCAGCGAACTGCTGGGCAGCTGGTTGCACGACAGCTCACCAAGCTCGGTGGACAGGTAAAAGGCGTTCGTCTGGCCTGCTGCCGGGACCAGGCTGGTATTCCCATACAGGATAAACGTGACGTTCTGGCCGGGATTCGTGTTGGGCAGGTTCGCCTGGAGCTTCAGGACGGCCATGCCCCAGGTCGCCTCTTCCAGGTTCAGACCTTGCGTCTGGATGCGCGCTAGGCTGCGTACGGGCACGATGTCCCCGACGGCCTCGAAGCGCGTCCGGGACGGGTCCGCGTCGGGTTGGAACTCGGCAACGACGCGGTTGTAGCCGTAACACGCTTCGTTGCGCCCCGTATCGCCGCAGCGCTGTTCGGTGAACGAGATGGCGCGCGAGAGCACCGCGTCGCACATTTCCTCAAAATCTGGCGTCGATGTAGATGTGATGGCCGCGACCGGGCCGTGCGCCAGCCCCGCGACCGCGAGGATCACGACACACGCCGTCAAAGCCCCCATAAGCCATCGTAGCCGTGCTACCATCCTGATCATCACCTCTTCGGGGTTATCCCTGCTACTATTCTACAGTCGGTCTTCCTTTACATTCCTAAACTTGTCTCACAAAAGCATAGAGATTTGAGGGCTTATTTAGCTGGCCGGCGTCCCCACTCGCTGAAGCGTGCGGCAATCTGGAAGGCAGATTATACGTTACACGGCAGGCGAATCCACATGCGGCGGGGAAACGTCGGGGCAATCGCTTCACCTCACTCGCCCCTGCCTTTCTCCACGACCGCCGCACCGTGACGGCACGGAGAGGGGCGGGGGTGGGTTTATTCGCCCTGTCCTGCCTCAAGCCCATGCGCTTGAGCCTTTTACCCTGCGTCGCGCTCCGCGAAGCCTACCGGGGCCAACGAAACATGGTACACTCGCCCCAGGCGCGCACAGTGAGCAGCGCGGCGAACAGGGAGAGGGTGCTTTGGCGGAAAGCTTGCCAGCCCGCCACGCGGGTGGGCGCTACCAGCTTCTGGACCGGCTCGGCGCGGGCGGAATGGGCGTCGTGTACCGCGCGCTGGACCGCCTGACCGGGATGCACGTCGCCCTGAAGCGGGTGATCCTCACCGCCGACGAGACGCCCGGCGCGGACGAGGTCGATACCCGGCTGGCGCTGGCCCAGGAATTTCAAACGCTGGCCACGCTGCGCCACCCGCACATCATCAGCGTGCTGGATTATGGCTTCAACGCCGTCGGACAGCCGTTCTTCACCATGGACCTGCTCGACGCGCCGCAGACCGTCATCGCCGCCGCGTGGGACAAGCCGCTCGCCGCGAAGATCGACCGGCTGGTCGAGATGTTGCAGGCGCTGGCGTACCTGCACCGGCGCGGTATTTTGCACCGCGACCTGAAGCCGGCCAATGTGCTCGTCGTGGGCGATCAGGTCAGGCTGCTCGATTTTGGCCTGTCCCAGGATTTCGCGCCGGAGCACTCCGTCGTCGGCACGCCCGCCTACATGGCCCCCGAAATCCTGCGCGGCGACCGGGCCACCCCGGCGGCGGACCTGTACGCGGTCGGCGTGCTGGCCTACGAGCTGATCGCCGGGCGGCATCCCTTCGATACGAGCAATGTCAGCCGCCTGATCGCGGACGTGATCAATACGCCGCCCGACCTGACCCGGCTGGCGGCAGGCCTGGCGCGCTTCCCGAACGCGGATGCGCCGCCCGCCTCGCTGCCCGACGCCCAGCCGAGCACCGGGACCGCTGCGGATGCACTGGAACAGACCGCCGGGCCGGGCGTGTTGGCCGCCGCCGCGCCGACGATGGCCCCGCAGGTTGGACCGGACTCCCCGCCGGCCTCTGCGCCGGAAGTCAGCCCGGACGATACGACGCGCGTCAGCCCTGCCGCGCCGCCTGCCCAGGATCATG
>JADZBY010000301.1 GCA_020851855.1 Anaerolineae bacterium | reverse complement strand
GCGATAACACCCTCGACCCCAGCGATAATCATATGGGCGTGATGGTCGGCAATCACCTGCACACCGACCCAACGCTGGTGCAGGACGTGCCCAAAACCACGCTGGATTTCAAAGACGGGCAGGTCCATTCGGTGGCTATCGACTACAGGCTCAACCCGGCACGGCTCGAAATCAACCTGGACAACGGCTTGGTGACCTGGACGGCGACCATCAACCCGCCCTCTCGATGTGATGGTGCGGCGCGAAAGTGAACCGTATCCCTCGGATATTCTCGCCTTTCGTCCTCAGTCTTTGGTGAATCTAATTCGCCAGGTGTGTGGTGATGCGCTGCCGGAGTGGTGTGCGCAGGTAAGCATCAAGGATTACTCTGATCGGAAGTACGACAAGATCCGCGCGGACTTGCGCAAGCTCTACCAAACTTATAGCAGCGTGTGGGAAGTGCGTCGAGATGAGGTTGTGCTGCGCGTGATGCCCGCCGAGTCGTTTGGTCTTCGCAAAGAAATTCCCGATTACCTGAAGAAGGAAGGGAGCAAGGGCGGCAACATCATAATGCACTGCCGAGCACTCGAAGATTTTCTGGACGTCCGATTCCGGCGCGGATGGCGGATAAGGTTACGATGGTGAGGCCTTCTTAGTGCTCACTTTCCCATCATACCACCTCGCTCCACGCCTACCAGGATATGGTTAAGCATTCTATACCAGCGCTGCAAGCCGTACTGCTGCACCAGCGACGCGGCCTTCTCACGATGGTAATTTGCCAACGTGTGATCCTCACAGCAATCGTAGAGGACTGCCTGACACAGCCTCGCCCGCACCTGATCCGTCACCGAGCCGAGATCGTTTGCCCGCAGCAGCCCTTCAGAGAGCTGAAGCTTCACGCTGTCTGTTGAGCCTTGAAGCATGAGCTGCGCATAGCCGCTCAGACTCTGCGCCGACGTGCCACTGATCGGAACGCCCAGACTACTTAGCCACTGGTCTTGACAACGACGCGCGCGCTCAAAATGAAACGCCGCTTTGGCATAATCCACGCGGCGCGCCAGCTCGACGTAACCTAACGCCTCATTGCGCATCCCTTCGATCCAGTCGTTTTCGGCACGCTGATGCTCAAAGGTCGTGGTGAATGAGTCGATGAGCGGCTGGTTGGCTTCCATACCCTCGTGACAGGCTACCACGGCTTGCAGGCCGCGCAGCATGACCGTAGCGTCTTCGCACTCGCGCATCTCGTTGCCCGAACCGCCCAAACCGGACGACTGGAGCAGGTGAAGCGCCTGATCGATGTACCGTTTGGCGCGCTCGGTATCGCCTGCATAGAGGCACGGCCCGACGCAGCCATCGCCAATGTACAGCGCTGCCTCGACCGCGCCGATATACTCTGGGCTGATGCCAACCTCGGCGCTGCTCAGACCGGCTTCGCGCACATGGAAATTGCCCGTCACATACCAGCCGTGCGTGGAATAGCGAATCAGCTCGTCCACGCAGGGGATGTCGGAGCGATCCAGGCCCAACTCGAGGATACGCTCGACAACCAACCGGCTATAGCTCATCAGCTGCTTGCGCCGCTCGGCGTCCGTATCCAGATCGAAAGCCACCTTGAGCGGCCCGGAGTAGATGTGCCACGTCGTATTGAGGCGAAACACTTCCGACGTTAGCTGATCAACGAGGCGTTCTGCAGATTGGCGCAAGCCCTGTGTTCCGCGCAACAGACGGCCCACAAATTCGAGGTCGGGCACACGCTCCGGGGCAAGACGGTTGCACACGTCAACAATGCTGTTGAGCGTCGAGGGCGCGATCTGGTAATAACGTCCGCGCCGCCAGTTGCGCGCCGTGCTTTCCGAAACGCCGAAGTGCTTGACGATGGCGTGATCCGTTTGCAGCAGGCTGGCGTTCGGCGCAAGCTCACGGCAGTCGTGCAGGACCTCGGCGAGGACATTGTACAGGTATCTGGAGATGCTCATGGACCGAACTGCTACCCTACTTCGCTACCCTACCCCGAAAACATGATTGAATGAGGGTGGGACAGCGTAAGAGAATTGCCTACTGTGTTATCGCGTCTTGTCAGTCGCCGCCAGTTTTTGAAGGGCATCGTCCTACTGTGGCTATGCAAGAGCCTGCCCATGCGACGGAAGGCGCTCGCAAGCGGTGAGGAAAGTCTTTTTGACGACGACGATTACCCTATCCTGGATAGCGCCGGGAAACAAATACGAGGGAGCTAGAGATGCCTCAATTTGACGACTACCGTGAAACAACCGCTCCTTCACCCTCGGACATACTCCTCGTCAGCACTGCCCAGGGAACGCGCAAACTGACGATTGCCAACCTGCTCAACCGTGGCACAGAGGGCACGATCCCGAAGTTCGCCGCGGACGGTGGCTTACGCGACACGCTACTCCGTGAGACGGATGGCCGCCAACGATTGCTGTATGGCCTGAGCGAGCCGATCCTCACGGGCGGGACCGGGATGCACGCCGAGACGTTCACCATTCCGGCGACGGTGAGCATTTCGGGGAATATCGCCGCGCGGGCCATCAACTCGGAGTTTTACTTCGAGAATAGCTGGACGAACCAGAACACGATGGCGATTCGGAACACCGTGCCGGGCAACGGCTCCTTCTCGACATTGCGCGTCCTGGAACGCGGCGGCTGGGAGATGGGATCGTTCGGTTACGGCAACACGGCCATTTCAGCCGAAGAAACTGCCGCCTATCCGTGGTACGAGAGCATCTATATCGAGTCGGGCAACCCCAATCCCAATTTCCCCATGCACGATGTGGACGGCAACCCATTCCCGCCAACGGCCCCGTCGCCAATTCGCTTCGTTCAGAGCGGCGTCTTTGAGAACGGCTGGGCCAGAGAGCGCGGTTATTTCTACGTCCGGCAGGAATTTGTGCCGAACGGCGACATCCATTTCTACGACATTTCTGTGCCGTTCAACCAGCGCACGCCCGCCCTCAAGATCGGATGGGATGGACGGCTCACCATCCGCCCACACATCGACGGCGAGGCCATGACCGTCCAGAATCGCGCTATCGGCGGTCATAGCGCCATCCGTTTCCTGAGTGACGCTGGACATCGCATCGGAGCGCTCGGCTATGGGAACGCACAGGCAGACGAACTGGCGAACACCTTCTATATCGTGGCCGAAAACCGCAGCCCGGCCAGCTTGCCGCCCGCTCTTCGCCTGATGCAGCGCATTCATGGCGAATCAGACAGTGTACTCGTGGAACGGCTCACAGTGACGCCCGGTGGGCGAGTAGCGCAGGCTGTTATGGCGGGCGAGCCGGACGACGCCGAGTTTTCCAGTGAAAGCATGGCGATCTTCTACTTTGACGAGAGCGTTGGGCAGTTGATGGTGAAAGTGCGCCTTCCCAGCGGGAAAATGGCCGGTGGTGTCGTGGCTGCGTTGGATTGAACACCGAGGCAAGGCATGAACGTCGAACAACTTCGGCAGCGTTTGCAGGAATTGAAGGCGGAATTTGAACAGGGCACGGCGCGCCTGTCCGAGCTTGACAGGCAGCGCGCCGATCTGCGCGATGGGCTGCTCCGCATTGCCGGGGCAATCCAGATTCTCGAAGAGCTTCTGCAACAAGGAGAGGGTGGTTCGCCCCCATCCCCCGCGTCACCGGATGTCCGTACCTGACGAGAGGAGAAAACCAACCAGCCGTATTGTGCTCCTGTGTAGCAACAGCCATGAATATCTCTTTCAGATAGTTTCACGAAACGAGGGACTCCCTATGAAAACGGGATATAGCATCATTCGTCTTTTCCTGACGCTCGCCATCGTCGCGGTATGCATCTCCGCTCCCGCAGCGGCGGTCACTTCCGCGCAAGATTCCTGCCCAGAGCCGAAGGGCATTCTGACCATCTCGTTTGAGGGAAACACGACCTGGGTGCGTAACTTCGGGCCATTCGCTTCTGGCAGCTTGTACCCGACGTTCTATGGCATTTACGAGCCGCTCTTCATCTACAACTACATCCGGGGCGAGATGGTTCCCTGGCTGGGCACGGAGTATTCGTGGAGCGACGACAATCTCTCCCTCAGCATCATGACGCGCGAGGGCGTCTCGTGGTCGGATGGCGAACCCTTTACGGCGAACGACGTGGCGTACACGTTCAACCTGCTGAATACCCTGTTCGGCAGTGTGGGCATGTGGAGCTACCTCACGAAGGTTGAGGCGGTGAGCGATACGCAGGTTGACTTCAGCTTCAACCGCGTCTACACCCCCGCCATCTACGACATCGGCGGCCAGATCATCGTCCCGGAGCACATCTGGAAGGATGTTGAGGACCCGCTGACCTTCACCAACCCGGACCCGGTGGCGACCGGCCCGTTCACCGAGATTGCTGAGTTCAAGGATCAGGTTTACGAGATTCACCGCAATCCGAACTACTGGCAGCCGTGCAAGCCCTATATCCAGGGCATTCGTCTCCCGGCGTATGCCAGCAACGATGCGGCGGTGCTGGCGACTGTCAACGGCGACAACGACTGGGGCAACCAGTTCATCCCCGACATCGAAACCACGTTCGTCGCCAAGGACCCGGAAAACAACCATTACTGGTTCCCACCCACCGTCGTCGTGCCGCTGTACGTGAATACCACGCGCAAGCCTTTCGACGATCCGAACGTGCGCAAGGCGCTGAGCATGGCGATTAACCGCGCGCAGGTCGTCGCCATCGGCATGAACGGCTACGCCAATGCCGTAGATGGTACCGGCCTGAGCGACGTGTACCAGGCCTGGAAAGACCCGGAACTGGTGAACGCCGAGTGGGTAACCTATGACCCAGACAAGGCGAATGCTCTGCTCGACGAAGCGGGCTATCCGCGTGGGACGGACGGCATCCGCACCATGCCCGACGGGACGCCCATGCGCTTCGAAATCATCGCCGTGCCCGCCTCGACGGACATGGTCGCCTCCTCCCAGATCATGACGACCAACTTCAAGGACATCGGCCTGGACGTGACGCTGGCGACATTTGAAGGACCGACGTGGTACGACAAGCTCTCGCGCGGCGAGTTCGACATGTCCATGGCTTGGACGAACGGCGGCGCGACGCCCTTCGAGTACTATCGCGGCCTGATGAGCACGAGCACAGTCCAGCCGGTGGGTACGTCCGCTGGCGAGAACTGGGGCCGCTTTGGGGACCCCACCGCTACCGATCTAGTCGAAGCCTTTGCGGCGACATCCGATGAGCAGGAGCACCGCCGCATCATCACCGAACTGCAACACCGCTTTGCCGAGTTGGTCCCCACGCTGCCGTTGTATTCCGGCCCGGCGTGGATGGAATACAGCACACGGCGCTTCGTGGGATGGCCCAATGCCGACGATCCGTATGCGGTCGGCCAGCCGTCCGCCAACGAGCGCCTGATCGTGCTCACGACCGTGAGGCCAAAGGAATAACCATACCCCCATTTGACCTGTAGACCGCTGGCTGCCCGGTGTGTGCCGAACCCGCCGCGCCGGGCAGCGCCAGCAGTGTGACGTATCGACCCTGTAACATGAGCTACCAAGATCGCCCTGCTGCGTTTTGCTCCTTGAGGGCAGCGATGCCAACCTCGGTGGCGTGACTAGAAGAAAGCGCTCGCTCTGATGAGATACCTGCTAAGACGGATCGGCCTGTATGCAATAGCAGCGTGGGCTTCACTGACCCTCAACTTCATCCTGCCCCGCACCATGCCCGGCGATCCGGCGACCCAAATCTTCATCCGGCTGGCCGGACGGATGAAACCCGAAGAACTGGCGGTTCTGAAGGCAGCCTATGGCTTCACCGAAGGCCCGCTGCTCGACCAGTACGTCACGTACCTCAGCCACGTCTTGCGCGGCGACTTCGGGGTATCCATATCGTCGTTTCCGGCGCGCGTCAGTGATGTCATCGTGACCAGCATCGGCTGGACGCTCCTTCTGGGCATCGTGGCGCTGACCATTAGCTACCTCGTCGGCACAACACTGGGCGTCATCGTGGGTTGGCGGCGCGGTGGGCGGCTGGACTCCATCATGCCACCGCTGCTCATCTTCATCGGCTCCTTCCCCTATTTCTGGCTGGCGATGCTCGTCCTGTACGCGCTGGCCTTCAGCCTGGGCTGGATGCCGATGGCGCACTCATACGACCTGAACCTGTCGCCGGAATGGAGTTGGCCATTCATCGGCAGCGTGATCCATCACCTGATCCTTCCCGCGGGGACGATTGTGCTGGTCTCAGTCGGCGGGTGGGTGCTGGGAATGCGCAACACGCTTGTGGGCGTGCTCGCGGAAGACTACATCACCATGGCCGAGGCAAAAGGGCTGCCCGAAGGCCGCATTGTCTTCCACTATGCCCTGCGCAATGCGCTGTTGCCGAATATTACGTCGTTCGGCATGTCGCTCGGCTTCATCTTGAGCGGCGCACTACTAACCGAGATCGTGTTTTCCTATCCGGGCCTGGGCTTCCAGCTTATCAAAGCCGTCACGAACCTGGACTATCCCCTGATGCAGGGGTTATTCCTCATGATCACGTTCGGTGTGCTCGGCGCGAACTTCATCGTGGACTTGCTCTATTCCAGGCTCGATCCGCGCGTCCGCGCAAGGTAAGTGAGGCTACTTCACGATGAACCTACGTCTGGGCGCTTCACTGGTTGAATCGAGCGGGAAATCCGTAACGCGGCGCTTGCGCCCGATCTCGGCCATCCTGCGTAACCGCAAAGCCGCATTCGGCGCCGCCGTGCTGCTGATATTCGTCCTGATCGCCTTGCTTGCGCCTTTGCTCGCGCCCGGCGATCCGAACCAATTCGTCGGACGTCCGCGTCAGGCTCCCTCGGCGGCGTTTCCTCTTGGGACGACCGGACAGGGGCAGGACGTACTGAAGCAGATGATCTGGGGGACGCGGACGTCGGTCACCATCGGTATCATCGCTGGATTGGCGACGACCGCCCTGGGCGTCGGCATTGGCATGGCAGCGGGCTATTTCGGCGGCTTCGCAGACGAACTGATATCGCTCGTGATCAACATCTTCCTCGTAGTCCCCGGACTGCCACTGCTGGTGACGCTGGCCGCATTCTTGCCCTCTGGGCCGGGCACAATTGTCTTCGTCCTGGCCTTTACCGGCTGGGCATGGCCCGCGCGAGTGCTGCGCTCGCTGACGCTTTCCCTGCGCGAGAAGGATTTCGTCTTTGCCGCCGTCGTGGCCGGGGAAAGCAGCGCGCGCATCATCCTGGTCGAAATCCTGCCCAACATGATGTCCATTGTGGCTGCCACGTTCTTCAACGCCGTCATCTATGCCATCGTCGCTGAAGCGGGCCTGGAATTCCTGGG
>JADZBY010000300.1 GCA_020851855.1 Anaerolineae bacterium | reverse complement strand
TGTGGCTGGAGTGGGGCATTGAAGACGGGCGGGTTGGGCTGGTGCTCTTCTATACCGCGCTCAACTTGCCTTTCGCCATCTGGCTGCTCATCGGCTTCATCAAGCAGGTCCCGGTCGAGCTTGAAGAGGCGGCCATCGTCGACGGCGCGGGCATTTTCCAGGTCTTCTACCGCATCCTGTTTCCGTTGCTACGGCCTGGGCTGGCGGTTTCCGCCATCTTCACCTTCCGAATTGCGTGGAACGAGTTCATCCTCGCCCTGATCCTGACGAACCGACTGACTCGGACGCTGCCCGTCGCCACCACGTTGTACATCACCGATCAGGGCGTCGAATGGGGGCGCATCATGGCGATGGGCACGCTCCTGGTCATTCCGCCGCTGCTGCTCACCTTCCTGGCAGCGCGGCAAATCATCACCGGCCTGACGGCTGGTGCGGTGAAAGGCTGAGAAGACAATGCTGATACCTAAGCTTCAGATGGCGCTGGACAACTACGAGTTGCCGTCGGCGCTCGGCCCGCTTCAGAAGGCGCATGAGCACATCGACATCATCGAGGCGGGTACGATTCTGTGCCTGGCCGAGGGCATGCACGCCGTCCGCATCTTACGAAGCCTGTACCCACATAAGCCCATTTTGGCGGATGTCCGCATCGCCGAGGCGGGAAGCTTGATCGCGAAAATGGCATTTGAAGCAGGAGCAAGCTGGGTGAGCGTCGTCAGCGGCGCAACGTTGACCACCGTTGACGCGGTGCTCAATCAGGCGGCGCGTTGGCAGGGCGAGGTGCAGGTGGAGCTGATCGATCCCTGGACCTATGAACAGGCGCGGGAGTGGCGTGCGATGGGCGTCCAGCAGATCATCACCCATCGCAGCCGCGACGCCGAGGCGAAGGGCCAGCAAACGTGGAGCGCGCAAGACCTGGACGACATTCGCCGCCTGGCGGACATGGGTTTCCTGGTCACCGTCACCGGCGGCGTCACGTTGGAAGACATCCCGCGCTTCGCAGGCGCGCCAGTTGGCATCTTCATCGCCGGGCGCGCCATACGCGATGCGGATGACCCGGCGCTGGCTGCTCGCGCCTTTCAAGAGGCAATCGCGCGCACCTTTGCGCCCACAACGGCCTGATTCTCGAACGGGGTGAACGCGGATGCCACGTTTTGATCTGACCACGTTGGGAGAAGGGCAGCTTCGTTACTGCGTGCCCGCCGGGACGCGGCTGGAACACGCACGCACCTTTGACGTGCACGTGACCGGGACCGAGGCGAATGTCGGCTGTCTGCTGGCCCGGCTGGGCTGGCGCGCAGGCTGGGTGAGCGCGCTGCCGCAGAATCCGCTGGGGCGGCGCGTGGTCAACGAATACCGGCTGGCCGGGCTGGACACGTCCGCCGTGCGCTGGTCTGAGGGGCGGCTGGCGACTTACTACGTCGAGTTTGCGGTGCCGCCCCGCTCTACGCAAGTCTTCTTCGACCGCAAGAACACGTGCTTCACGGCAATGACGGTGGACGACGTGGATTGGGATTATCTGCTCGATACACGGCTGCTCCACCTTTCCGGGCTGAGCGTTCCGCTCTCGCCGGGAGTGGCCGTCATTGTCCAGCAGGCATTGGAGCGCGCCAGGGCTGCGGGTATTCCCGTCAGCTTTGACGTGAACTACCGCGAACGGCTGTGGTCTCCTGACCAGGCGCGGGCGGCGCTTGCCCCTCTCGTCAAACAGGTCGATGTCCTGTTTTGCGGTCGGGGAGATGCGCAACGGGTCTTCGGCTGCTCCGGAACGCCAGAGGATATCGTGCGCGGGCTGGCTCAATGGACGGATGCCGGGCACATCGTCACGTCGTTGGCGGCAGATGGCCTGATCGGCTGGGATCGGGCGCAGTTCACGCACGTCCCGGCGCGTGAGGTGGTCATCCTGGACCGCATTGGCGCGGGCGATTCGATGGTTGGCGGTGTTCTGCACGGTTGGCTGAAGGGTGACTTTGTGCGCGGGCTGCGCTACGGGGCGCTTACGGCGGCTATGGCGTTAAGCGTGTACGGCGACCAGGTGT
This sequence comes from Anaerolineae bacterium, assembly GCA_020851855.1. Taxonomy (GTDB): domain Bacteria; phylum Chloroflexota; class Anaerolineae; order Aggregatilineales; family UBA2796; genus JADZBY01. Next base: position 601 of record JADZBY010000300.1, on the reverse strand, counting down.
ATACGTCCGCCCCGGAGCTTGACGCCCTGCTGGATAGCGCCTGGACCGACATTCGGCGCTGACGGGCGATAGGCAGCCCCCACGGGAACATGCTGTAGCCCTCGGTCAACGAGCACTGCGGAACTACTGCCTCAACGTGGTGAGGGTTCAGGGTTTTCTCCCCCACCCCAACCCCTCCCCCATGAAGAGGCGGGGCAAACGCATCAAAGCGTCCTCATCCCCGGCCCCTCTCCATGCCGTCGCGTGCTTCCCCCTCTCTACGTGGTACTCCGCGTGGAGAGGGGGCAGGGGGTGAGGCCGGAAGTTCATAATAGCCTCTACGTATTCACCAGTTTGTAGCCCAGGCCCGGCACGGTCAGCACCAGCGTCGGGTCGCTCGGATCGCGCTCGATCTTCTCCCGCAGGCGGCGGATATTCACCGTGACGACCTGCTCTGTATCCGGCGTATTGTCGTAGCCCCACACCGACTCAAGAATCTGCTCCCGGCTCAATACCTGGTTGGGATGCTGCGCGAGATAGGTGAGCAAGCGCAACTCGGTGGGCGTCACGTTGATCACTTCGTCGCCGTGAAGGACCTTGCCGCGCCGCCGGTCGATGACCA
>JADZBY010000299.1 GCA_020851855.1 Anaerolineae bacterium | reverse complement strand
TGGCGTTCGATGACCTGGGCAGCGGCGCGCTGCTCGATACGGCGCTCTTTGGTCTGTCGCACGAGCCGACCGTGCAGGAAAGTCTGGCGGCAGGCGTCGATGGGGTGGCCTTCAGCGGCGACAAACTGCTGGGCGGCCCCCAGGCGGGGATCATCGTGGGCAAAGCGGACCTCGTCGCCGCGCTCAAGAAGCACCCGATGGCCCGCGCCTTGCGCGCCGACAAGCTGTGTCTGGCCGGGTTGGTCGCCACGCTGGAGCATTACCGCCGGGGCGACGCGCCCGCACACGTGCCGGTATGGCAGATGATCAGTATGCCTCTGGACGCCATCGCCGCGCGCGCCGAGTCGTGGTCGAGTCGGCTTGGGGGCAGCGTCGTTCACGGCCAGTCGGCGGTGGGCGGGGGTAGCCTGCCCGGCGAAACGCTGCCCACGGCGCTGTTGGCGCTCGATCCGGGCGATGCCACGGGTTTTGCGGCGCGGCTGCGGCGGGCCGACACGCCGGTCATCGCCCGCATCGCCGATGGGCGTGTGCTGCTCGACCCGCGCACCGTGTTGCCCGGCCAGGACGAGGCGCTGATCGAGGCGGCGCTCGCCGCGCAGGGGGAGAAGTAGGATAACCCTCACTCCCCGGCCCCTCTCTCCGCGATGGCTACACCGTGGAGAGGGGCGCGACGTTGGGTAATCACGCCTCTCTAACACAGAGAGGGCGAAGAGTGAGGTCAATCGTCAGCGATCTCCCCTCTCTACGCCGCCGGGGTCCCCTTTGGGGTGGCGGGCGTGGAGAGGGGCAGGGGGGTGAGGCAATCTATGACCGATCTGCTATTCCAGACCGATAGTTATCTGCGCACTTTCGACGCGGCGGTGATGGGCGTCCGGCCCGACCTGCGCGCCGTGATCCTGGACCGCACCGCCTTTTACCCCGGCGGCGGCGGGCAGCCGCATGACCTGGGCGAGCTTCGCGCGGGCGAGCGCATCTGGCCCGTGGTGAAGATGCAAAAGTCCGACGAGGGCATCGCGCACATCCTGGGCGGCGATGATCCGCTGCCTGCGCCGGGTGATCACGTGACCGGCCAATTGGGCTGGGAGCGCCGCTACCGCCTGATGCGCACGCACACCGCCCTGCACATCCTGTGCGGCGTGATTTTCCGCGATTACGGCGCGCAGGTAACCGGCGGCAACATGGAGCCGGGCGCGGGCCGCATGGACTTCGAGTTCGAGACGCTTCAGGGCGATTTCGTGCGCGAAGTCGAAGCAGCCATCAATCGGGAAGTGGCTGCATCCCGCGACGTGCGCGTGAGAATCCTGCCGCGAGAGGAAGCCTTCCAGATTCCAGACCTGATCCGCACCAAGATCAACCTGCTGCCGGAAGGCATCCGCGAGGTGCGCACGGTCGAGATCGTCGGGCTGGACTTGCAGGCCGACGGCGGCACACATGTGCATAACACATCCGAGGTGGGGACGATCCGCGTCACGGACTACAAGAGCAAGGGCAAGATCAACAAGCGCATGTACATCGAGCTGGATTGAGCTGTAAAGTCCCGATGGGGCGCGCCCGGCGCTGAAGCACCGGGCTGAGCCTACAAAGCCCTGACGGGCTGGACACATTCCTTAGCCCGCGAGGGCTTCGTAGTTTGAGCCTCTGGCTTCAGCCAGAGGCATCCCGATCAACAGGCCGTGCAAAGTTGTTGTAGATGATAACAACCACCCGCCCGCAAAGCGCACCTGCCGCCGCCATGCTCTCGCTCGCCGTGTTCACCAGCGGCATGACCACACTCGCCGTGGAACTGACCGCCTCACGCCTGCTGGGCAACCTGTTCGGCACGAGCAACCTGGTGTGGGCCAACGTCATCGGCCTGATCTTGTTGTACCTGACGGCGGGCTATTTCCTCGGCGGGCGCATCGCGGACCACTGGCCGTACCCGCTCACGCTGTACCGGCTGGTGGCCTGGGGCGCGTTCCTGTGCGGGCTGGTCCCATTCGCGGCGCGCCCGGTGCTCGGCGCGGCGGCGGGCGCGGTGGCCGGGTTCCAGGCGGGCGTGGCGATCGGCTCGTTTGTGGCCGTGTTGGTGCTGTTCGCCGTGCCGGTGACTCTTCTCGGCTGCGTGTCGCCGGTGGCCATCCGGCTCGCCGTACGCGATGTGGGCGAAAGTGGGCGCGCCGCCGGGCGGTTGTACGCGATCTCGACGCTGGGCAGCCTGATCGGGACCTTTTTGCCGGTCCTGTGGCTCATCCCCGAAGCGGGCACGACGGGCACGTTCCTGATCTTCAGCGGCATCCTGCTCGCCGTCGGGCTGCTCGGCATGGCGCTGCAAGGCCCACGCGGACGCCGGGCGGCGCTGCGCCACGCCTGGATGCCGCTGGCGCTTGTCGCGCTGGCGGTGTTCGTCGCGCAGGGGCCGCTCCGCCCGCCGCCGGAAAATACGCGCCTGCTCTTCGAAAAGGACTCGCCCTACAACTATATCCAGGTGGTCGAATACACGACGCCCATCGGGCGCATGGTCGATGACCAGTTCGTCATGCAGTGGGATGCGGGCACGCGCATTTTGCTGCTCAACGAGGGGCAGGGCATCCACTCGATCTACCACCCGGCGGACGGCTTTTACGGCGGCACGTGGGATATGTTCCTCGCCGCGCCCTATTTCAACGCGCCGGCGGCGGGCCAATCGCTCGCGCCGCGCCGTCTGGCCATCGTCGGGCTGGCGGCAGGCACGATTGCCGTGCAGTACACCAGCGTGTTCGGCCCGGACGTGGCCATCGACGGCATCGAGATCGACCCCGACATCGTCGAGGCCGGGCGGCGCTATTTTGGCATGGACCTGCCCAACCTGAACGCCATCGTTGAGGATGGGCGGCTCGGCCTGCGCCAGACCGGGCGGCGCTATGACGTGGTGGCCATCGACGCCTACCGTGTGCCGTATGTGCCGTGGCATCTCACCACGCTGGAATTTTTCCGGGAAGTGCGCGACCGGCTCACCGAGCGCGGCGTGGCCGTGATCAACGTCGGGCGCACGGTCAACAGCGCGACCGGCATGCAGGATCGGCGGCTGGTCGAGGCGATGACGAACACCATGCTCCACGTCTTTCCCACCGTGCACACGCTCGATGTGCCGGGATCGTTCAATACGATCCTGGTCGCCACGATGCAGCCGACCGACCCGGCCAATGTGGCGCTCAACCGGGCGCTCTTGCCCGCCGGCGCGCCGCCCCTGCTGCGCACGGTGCTCGATACGGCGGTCGGCGCGACGCGGCCCACCGTCGCGTCGGACGTGCTGTTCACCGACGACCGCGCGCCCGTCGAAACCATCGTGAACTCCATGATGTTCGACTTCCTGACCGGCGGCGGCGCGGGCCAGTTGGCGCGGTAGAATCGCGATAGATTCATGAAGTCATGTGGTAAGGAGTCGTGAATGGACATCAAGCTGCTTTCCGGCGCGCTCGATCAGGCGGCGGTGGATGCGATCCTCGTCGCCCTGTTCGAAAACGGGGGCGACCTGAGCGGCGCGGCGGAGACAATCAACACGGCGCTCGGCGGCGCGCTCAAGGACGTGCTCGACGCGGGCGATTTCACCGGCAAATTGTCGCAGACAAGCGTGCTCTACCCGCGCGGCGCGCTGCCCGCCAGGCGCGTGATTCTCATCGGCCTGGGCAAAAAAGATTCGTTCACGGCGGATACGCTGCGGCGGGCGATGGCCAGCGCCATGCAGAAAGCACGCGACCTGAAGGCCAAGACGGTTGCCTCGGCGCTCGTCGGCGCGGCGGAGCTAGGCGCGCGCAATGCCGCCT
>JADZBY010000298.1 GCA_020851855.1 Anaerolineae bacterium | reverse complement strand
TGTTCACCACCGTGCCGTACCCGCGCGTGGTGTCCACCTCGCCCTTCAACGGCGAAACCGTGTCGCCCTACCAGAGCGTCTGGGTGGAGTACAACGCGCCGATGGATACGCAGAGCTTCATCGGCAAAGTGCATGTCGATCCGCAGCCGGAAGATCTGTCGATCAACCCGTACGATGACTACCTGGGCATCAATTTCGCCATGCAGCCCGACACGACGTACACCATCACGGTGGATGCGGGCGTGACGGATGTGTACGGCAACCCGGTCAAGGAAGCGACGGTCTTCAGCTTCACGACGGAGAGTTACCGGCCTGCGCTCAACATCGCGACGCGCGGCGACGTCGTCTTCACCAGCGCCTACCGGCCTGATACGCGGCTGCTGGCCGTGTCCACGAACATCACCACGCTGAATGGTCGTCTCGGCCCGCTGGAAACGCGCGAATTGATCGGCGCGATGACGGAATGGGGCTACCTGGACCTGAGCCAGTTCAAACCGCCGCGCATCAGCCGTGAATGGTCACAGGCCATCGATGAACCGCGCAACAAGGTGGCGACCTACCCGGTCTACCTGGCCGGCGAATCGGGCGGACAGCTTGCGCCGGGCCTGTACTACGTCGAAGTCGACTCGCCGGAGTTCTGGCGTTTGTTCCAGGAGCCGTTGCAGCAGCCGATCCGCACCATCCTGGTTGTCGGCACGGCCAACCTGACCATGAAGCGCACCTCGACTGGCGAGCTTCTGGTGTGGGCGACCGACCTGCAGAGCGGGCAGCCGGTCGTGGACGTGACGATCCGCGTCTTCGATAATGCCAAACAGCAGGTGGCCGAGGGCCGGACCAACGAAGGCGGGCTGGTGCGCTTCAGCGACCTGGCGTCGCCCGATCAAGACTACTACGGCTATTGGGTCGAAGCGCAGGGCGACGGCGTCTTCAGCCTGGGCAATACGCAGTGGAACGACAACTTCCAGGCATGGGAGTTCGACGCCTACGAGGACTTCCAGCCGCGCCAGATCGTCAGCTACATGTACACCGACCAGCCTATCTACCGGCCCGGACGGCCTGTGTACTACCGGGGCGTGGTCCGCGACCGCGACGACGTGACGTACACCGCGCCCACCGGGGAGCCGGTCGAGATCGTGGTTTACGACACGGCAGGCCAAGAGCTTCTACGCGAGACGCGCCAGCTCAACAACTTCGGCGCGTTCAGCGGCAAGTTTGATCTGGCCCAGGACGCCGTGCCCGGCCAGGGCTACATCCAGGCCACAGTGCGCGGCTACACGTTCAACGTGACGTATTCGGTCGCCGAGTTCCGCCCGCCGGAGTTCCTGGTCAGCGCCAGCGCCGATGCGCCTGCGGTAGCCGCCGGGGATACCATCCGCGTCACCTTTGACGGCAAATTCCTGTTTGGCGGCCCGGTTTCGGATGGGCTGGTCAACTGGACCGCGACGGCGAACATGGGCTTCTTCCCGTACACCGGCGAGGGCAATTACGACTTCGGCGCGGATACGGAGTGGGTCTACCAGCGGCCCGTCGCCAGCGGCAGCGGCAGGCTTGATGCGCAGGGCCAGCTGGTTGTTGACGTGCCCGCCGACCTGGGCGGCATCCAGCGCACGCAGACCTTCACCATCGAAGCCAGCGTCACCGACATCAGCAACCAGACCGTCAGCGGGCGCACGAGCGTGACCGTGCACCCGGCATCGCTGTACGTCGGCCTCAGCCCGGCGCGTTACGTCGGCGTAGCGGGCCAGCCGATGGACATCAACCTGATCGCCGTCGATTGGGCCAGCCAGCCCATCGCGGGCAAGACCATCGGCGTCAAAGTCTTCAGCCTCGACTGGAAACAGGACCCGACCACGCTGGACTGGGAGCGCGTGCGCGAGCAGGTGGCCGAGGGCAGCGTCACCACGGGCGAAGACGGCAAGGCGGTGTACACCTTCACGCCCGCCTCGGCAGGCGTGTACGAGATCGAGGCGTCTGCCCGCGACGAGCGCGAGCGGATCGCGCTGTCCAGCACGCGCGTTTGGGTGCAAGGCCCGCAGCGCATCATCTGGGACCGCGACCAGGAACACCTCACGCTCGTGGCCGACAAGAAGGGTGAATACCAGCCCGGCGAGACGGCGCGCATCCTGATCGCGTCGCCCTTCGCCGAGCCGGTCAAGGCCCTGGTCACCGTCGAGCGGGCGGGCATCCTGAGCACGGCGCTCATCGACGTCGAGGGCAGCGCGACCTACGAGCTGCCCATCGTGGACGCCTACGCGCCGAATGTGTTCATCTCCGTGTCGCTGTTCCGGGGCAGCGGCGAAGGCACTGCCGACGAGAGCATCACGCCGGAGCTGCGCTACGGCTTGTTGGAGATCCGCGTCGCGGTCCAGAAGCGGCTCAACGTCGAGGTCACGCCGTCCACCACACGCGCCAAGCCCGGCGACGAGGTGACCTTTGACGTGCGCGTGACGGACCTGACCGGCGAGCCGGTATCCGCCGAGGTCGGGCTGAGCATGTCCGATCTGGCCACGCTGTCGGTGGGCGCGCCGAGCACCGGCCCGATCTTCGACTTCTTCTGGTCGCCGCGTGGATTGGGCGTGCAGACCAGCGCTACCATCGTGCGCCTGATCGACACGCTGAAAGAGGTCGATGTGCAGGACATGGCGCGCCGTGAGTTGGCTTCCGCGCCGATGATGGCCGACGGGCTGGCGGCGGGCGCGGCCATGCCGACCATGACGGCGGCGCAGTCTGCCGTGCCCAGAGAGAGCGAAGAGCGCGATCTCGCCCAGGCGGGCGCTGACGTGGCTGTTCGCACCGACTTTGTCGATACGCCGCTGTGGGTCGCCAACCTGGCTACGGACGCCACCGGGCGCGGGCAAGTCAGCGTGACGCTGCCCGACAACCTGACCACATGGCGGCTGGATGCGCGCGCCGTGACGCTCGATACGGCGGTGGGCGACGCCACGCTGGACATCCTGTCCACGCTGCCGCTGCTCGTCCGCCCGGCCACGCCGCGCTTCTTCGTCGTTGGCGACGAGGCCGAATTGGCCGTCGTCGTGAATAACAACACCGACCGCGACCTGTCCGTTGACGTGTCGCTCGACGCCGCGGGCGTGATGCTGCGCGCCGGGGCGAGCCAGACGGTGGACATCCCCAAGGATGGCCGCGTGCGCATCACGTGGCTGGCCACCGTCCAGGACGTGGAAGCGGTGGACCTGACCTTCACCGCCACCAGCGGCGAGTATGCGGACGCCAGCAAGCCCGCCGTCGGCATCGGGCCGGACCGGCTGCTGCCCGTGTACCGCTATCTGGCCCCCGATACGGTCGCCACGGCGGGCGCGCTGCGCAACCCCGGCGAGCGCACTGAGGGCATCCTGTTGCCCTCGCAAGCCCTTGCGCCGGAAGGCCAGCTCACCGTGCGGCTGAACACGTCGCTGGCAGCGGCCACGCTGGACGGCCTGACCTACCTGCGTAACTTCCCGTACCAGTGCATCGAGCAGACCGTGTCGCGCTTCCTGCCCAACGTGATCACCTATCGCGCCTTCCAGCAGTTCGGGCTGGACGACGACGAGATGCGCGCCAAGCTGAACGATGCGGTGCAGTATGCGCTGGCCCGGCTGGCCCGCGAGCAGAAGCCCGATGGCGGCTGGGGCTGGTATCCGAAGGACGAGAGCAACCTGCTTACCACGTCCTATGCGCTGTGGGGCCTGATCGAAGCCCGCGACGCCGACTTCCAGGTTGACCAGACCATGATCGACCGCGCCATCGGCTTCATCTTCACCCACATGAGCAACGCCGGCCAGCAAACGCCGGACTGGGAGCTGAACCGGGGCGCGTTCGTGGCCTACGTTGTGGCCCGCGCCGGAAGCCCCAACGTGACGGTCATGGAGTCGCTGTTCGCCGTGCGCGAGCGGATGCAGCTTTACGCGCGGGCGCTGCTGGCCCAGGCCTACGACATGGCGCGCAACAATGCGAACACAGCCCAGGACCGGATCAATACGCTGATCAGCGACCTGCAGAGCGCGGCGATCCTGTCCGGCACGGGCGCGCACTGGGAAGAAGCCGAGCGCGACTGGTGGAACTGGAACAGCAATACGCGCACCACGGCCATCGTGCTCGATACGCTTGTCCGCCTGACGCCCGACAGCGAACTGCTGCCCAACGTCGTGCGCTGGCTGATGACCGGGCGCAAGGGCGACGTGTGGGAAACCACCCAGGAAACGGCCTGGGCGGTGATGGCCCTCACGCGCTGGATGGCGGCCAGCGGCGAGCTTGAGGCGGCCTACGACTACTCGGTCGCCCTGAACGGGACCGAGCTAGGAAGCGGCAGGGCCGACGAGAGCACCCTGCGCGACACGATCGCGCTCAAGGCGGACGTGACCACCATGCTGCGCGAGCAGGTGAACCGCCTGACCTTCACGCACGGTGAGGGCGACGGCGCGCTGTACTACACGGCCACGCTCGACGTGAAGCAGCCGGTTGAGGCCATCGAGCCGACCGACCGGGGCATCCGCCTGGAGCGCACGTACTTTATCGACGAGAAGCCGGTGACGGGCGCGAAGGTGGGCGACGTGATCACCATCGTGCTGGACATCACGACCACGCGCGACCTGTACTACGTCGTCATCGACGATCCACTGCCCGCCGGCGCGGAAGCCATCGACCGCTCGTTGCAGACCACGGCGCAGGTTGGCCAGCGTCCCGAGCTGAGCAACGTAGACTGGCGCTGGTACGGCTGGGGCTGGTGGTGGTTCAGCGAGACGGCCATCCAGACCGAAAAAGTGACGCTCACGGCGCAATATCTGCCGCGCGGCGCGTACCGCTACGTGTACCAGGTGCAGGCCACGTCGCCGGGTGTGTACAGGGTCATCCCACCGAACGGGCACGAGTTCTATTTCCCAGAGGTGTTCGGGCGCGGCGCAGGCAGCCTGTTCACCATCACGCAGTA
>JADZBY010000297.1 GCA_020851855.1 Anaerolineae bacterium | reverse complement strand
CCTCGTCCGCCGCCTCGACCTCGTCCGCCATTCACCATCGCCATGCCACGGACAACGCAGGCGTTGTCCCTACGAGATCGCCGTTTGGACCTCGTCCGCCGCCTCGTCCGCCATTCACCATCGCCGTGCCACGGACAACGCAGGCGTTGTCCCTACGAGATCGCCGTTTGGACCTCGTTCGCCGGATGACACGCCCGTGGGCTTGCCCAGCGCCGCACCGTTCCCCTCTCTACGCGGTACTCCGCGTGGAGAGGGGGTCAAGGGGTGAGGCTTTCTCCGTCCCCTCGAAAGATTCTGGCCGCTCGCCGCGTCTGAACTATTCGTCCTATCCTCTCCATAAGTTCTGGGAAGTTGCTCTATGGGTAGCATCAGCTATACGCCGAAGCGCGCCATGGTCATTGTGGCGCACCCTGACGACATCGAGTTCTCGTGCGCCGGAACCATCGCCCGCTGGGTGCGCGATGGGGCCGAGGTGTGTTACGTGCTCGTCACCAGCGGCGACGTGGGCATCGCCACGCCGGGCATGACCAAAGCCGAAGCCGCCCGCATCCGCGAGGCCGAGCAGACCGCCGCCGCTGCTGTCGTGGGCGTGCACAATGTCGTTTATCTGCGCCACCCGGATGGCATGGTCGAGGCCACGATGGAACTGCGCCGCCAGCTGGTGCGCGAGATCCGGCGCTTTCGGCCCGACACGGTCATCACCGGCGATCCGACCGCGCTCTTCGTCGGCGAAGGCTACATCAACCACCCCGATCACCGCGCCGTCGCGCTAGCCGCCATTGACGCCATTTTCCCCGCCGCCGGGCAGCCCAATCTGTTTGAGGAACTCGAAGCCGAGGGCCTGAAGGCGCACAAGCCGTACAAGGTCTATGTGCAGTCGTGGGGCGAGGCGACCACCTGGGTGAACATCAGCGACACCATCGACCTGAAGATCGAGGCGCTGCGCCAGCACAAGAGCCAGATGGGCGACTGGGACCCCGCCGACATGGTCCGGCAGTGGGCCGGCGACGCGGCGAAGGGCAAAGAGATGGCCTACGCCGAGCAGTACCGCGTCATCACCTTCGAGGACGCCGCGCCAAAGGAAGACGCCGAGCCGATGCTGGGCGAAGGCGCGACGGCGCACCCCGAAGTGCCCGCCGAGCACATCGAAGCGCAGCCCGAACGCGCCACCGGGGACTGATCGGCGTATGGCGGCGGGCCGAATCCGGCGCGTACTCATCGCCAACCGGGGCGAAATCGCCGTCCGCATCGTGCGCGCCTGCCGCGAGCTGGGCATCGCCTCGGTCGTGACCTTCTCCGAGGCGGATTCCGGCTCGCTGGCGGTGCGCATGGCCGATCAGGCGGCGCTCATCGGGCCGCCGCCGCCCACCGAATCGTACCTGCGCGCCGACCGCATCCTTGAGGCCGCGCGTGCGACGGACTGCGACGCGGTGCACCCCGGCTTTGGCTTCCTGGCGGAAAACGCGGACTTTGCCCAGGCCGTCCTGGACGCCGGGCTGATCTTCATCGGGCCGCTGCCGGACGCGATCCGGGCGATGGGCGTCAAAACCGAGGCGCTGGACCGCGTGCGGCGGGCCGGTGTGCCCACCCTGCCCGGTTACGCTGGCGGCGGCCCGGACGCGGACTACCTCGACGCGGCGCGCGCGATGGGCTACCCGGTGCTGGTCAAGGCGGCGGCGGGCGGCGGCGGCAAGGGCATGCGCGTGGTGCGCGCCGAGTCGGAGCTACTGCCCGCCATCGAGTCGGCGCGGCGTGAATCGGCCCGCGCCTTTGCCGACGAGCGCGTTTTCCTCGAAAAGTACGTCGACGCCGCCCGCCACATCGAGTTTCAGGTCATGGCCGATCACCACGGCAACACCGTCCACCTCTTCGAGCGCGAATGCTCCGTACAGCGCCGCCACCAGAAGATCATTGAAGAGACGCCCTCGCCGTACCTGGATGACGGGCTGCGGGTGCGCATGGGGCAGGCGGCGGTCGAGGCGGCGCGCGCGGTGGATTACCGCAACGCGGGCACGGTCGAGTTCATCGTGGACGCCGCGACGGGGCAGTTTTACTTCCTGGAGATGAATACGCGGCTCCAGGTGGAGCATCCCATCACCGAATTGGCCACCAGCATCGACCTGGTGAAGCTCCAGTTCCGCATCGCCGAGGGCGCACCGCTGCCCTTTGCCCAGGATGACCTCTCGCAGCGCGGCCACGCCATCGAGTGCCGCGTATACGCCGAGGACCCGGCCAACAACTTCCTGCCGCAGCCCGGCGATGTGCTGCAGGCCGTCGAGCCGTGGGGGCCGGGCGTGCGCGTCGATTCGGGCGTCGGCGCGGGCGATGCGATCACCATGTACTACGACCCGATGATCGCCAAGCTGATCGTGCACGCCGAGGACCGGGCCGAAGCGTTGCGGCGCATGGATGCGGCGCTCTCCGAATACGTCATCATCGGCCCGACCACGAATATCCGTTTCCTGCGCGACGTGCTGGCCCATCCCGTGTTTCAGGCGGGCGAAGCGACGACGGCTTTTGTCGAGCGCCATTTCGAGGGCTGGACGCCGCCGCAGGATCAGGACAAACCGCCCGACGCCGCCCTGATCGCCGCCGCGCTGGCCGAGATGTTGCTCGCGCCCGCCGCACAGCCGGCGAACGGAAGCGCCGGCGCAGGTGATCAGGCCGGCGAGATGGACCGCTTCAGCCCGTGGGCGCGCGCCGATGGTTTCCGCATCGGGGGATGAGGGCGACGATGGAGTTTCATTTCACGACGGGCGACGTGGTGCGCATCGAGCGGCAGGGGCACGGGCAGCGTTTCCGGGTCACGGTGGGCGAGCGCGTCCACGAGGTCGAGGTGCACCGCCTGACGCCCTCGGACATCCTGTTCAGCATCGACGGCGAGCGGCGGCACGCGCACCTGGCCGCCGACGGGCGCGGGCGGCACGTCGCCTTTGACGCGGACGTGTTCACGCTGGCGCGCGCCGAGCCGCAGCGCCGCCGCCGGGACGCGGGCGCGGGCGATGCCAGCCTTGCCGCGAGTATGCACGGGCAGGTGGTCAAGGTCCTGGTCAGCGAGGGCGACCGGGTGGCGCGCGGCGATACGCTCGTCGTGCTGGAAGCGATGAAGATGGAGATTCGCGTCACCGCGCCGCACGAGGGCCGCGTCAGCCGCCTGCTGTGCGCGCCCGG
>JADZBY010000296.1 GCA_020851855.1 Anaerolineae bacterium | reverse complement strand
CCCTGGCCCTGCACCACCGCGCCCTCGATCTGCCCCTTGACCAGCTCCGGATTGACGGCGCGGCCCACGTCATTCGCAGACACCAGCCGCACCAGGTCAATCTGGCCCGTTTCCAGGTCGATCTCGATCTCGGCGGCCTGCGCCACGTAGCCGTAAGCGAAATTCGGCTCGGCGCGGCCCGTCTCCGGGTCATAGGGCGTGGTGGCGGGCGGGCGATACAGGAACGCGCCAACCGCCGGGCGCTCTTCGTTGGCCCACGCCTTCAGGGCCAGTTCCGCCGCGCCGCGAATGGCATTGCCGGCCATGAACGTCATGCGCGACGCCGACGCGCTGCCCGAATCCTTCGTGTGCGCCGTGTCGTGGCTGATGACCTGCACCTTTTCGAACGGCACGCCCGCCGCCTCTGCCGCCATCTGCTGCATGACCGTGTGCGTACCCTGCCCGACTTCCGCCCCGGCATGGCGCACCACGACGCGCTCGATCTCCGTGTTGCCGTGCAATTCGACCGTCGCCCAGGATTTTTCCGGCGCGCCGAAGCTGAAGCCGACGTTCTTGAAGCCACAGGCAAAGCCGACGCCGCGCCGTCTGTGCGGGCCGGATGGCTGCGGCGGCGCTTTGCGCTTCCAGCCGCCGTCGGGTATTTGCTCCCAGTAGCCGCTCTCGCGGGCGCACGCTTCGACCACCGCGCCGATGGACACGCCCGGCGGCAACGGCGTCCCGACCGAGAGCAGGTCGCCTTCGCCGAGCACGTTTTTCAGGCGCAGTTCGACCGGGTCCATGCCCAGCGCCTCGGCCAGCCGGTCCATCTGCCCTTCGGCGGCGAACAACCCCTGTGGGCCGCCGAAGCCACGAAACGCGCCCGTCGGAATGTTGTTTGTGTATACCGAATAGGTGTCCAGCGTGATGTTGGGGATGACATACGGCCCGGTGGCCATCAGGTTCGTATTGCCGAGCACCTTGGTCGAGGTGTAGGCATAACCGCCCGCGTCGCCCACCACGACGCCCTCGGCGGCGACCAGTTTACCGTCGCGGCTCGCGCCCCATTTCATGCGAATGGTCATCGGATGGCGCTTGTGGTGGCCGAGGATCGACTCCTCGCGGCTCCAGATGATCTTGACCGGGCGGCCAAGCTTCCACGCGGCCAGCCCCAGGATGATCTGGACCGACATATCCTCGCGCCCACCGAACGCGCCGCCGATGGCCGGGTAGATGATGCGCACCTGCTCTTCCGGCAGGCCGAGCGCGTGCGCCACCTGGGCCTGGTCCTCGTGCACCCACTGCCCGGCGACCACCACGGTGACGCGGCCTTCTTCGTCAAGGTAACCCAGGCCCGCTTCGGGCTGGAGATAGGCGTGTTCCTGGTAGGACGTGGTATACACGCCCTCGACCACCACCTCGGCAGCGGCCCATCCGGCGGCCATGTCGCCCTTGCGGATACGGTAGTGCGACAGGACATTGTTCGGCTTGTCGGCGTGAATAACCGGCGCGCCGGGTTGCATGGCCGCTTCGGCGTCAAAGATCGCAGGCAGGTCTTCGTACACGATGTCGATCAGGTCGCGCCCGGCGGCGGCGGCGGCTTCCGTCTCCGCGATGACCAGCGCCACCTGATCGGCGTAACAGCGCACCACGTCCGCGCCCGGCTTCGACGATCCCGGCCCGCACAGCACCGGCTGATCGAACATGATCAGGCCGTACTCGTTCACCGGCACGTCGGCGGCAGTGAAAACGGCTACCACGCCCGGATAGGCCAGGGCGCGGCGCGTATCGATGCTCAAGACGCGGGCATGGGCGCGATCCGAGAAGCGCACCTTCATCCACAATTGGCCGTCCATGTCGATGTCGCCCGGATAGGCCGTCTGCCCGGTCACTTTCCCGACCGCGTCGAGGCGCGTCACGGATTGGCCGACGATGCGCGTCTCGCTGCGTGGGCCTGCCTTGATTTCTGATGCCAACGTCGTCAATCTCCTCTGCCACAAGCCGGAACGGCTGTCGAGCCTCTGAAGGACAGCGGCCCGGTCAGCGGCGCGACTTCTTCCTGTCCACTTCGCGCGGCGGCAGCTCGAGTCGGCGCGCGTCATCCGGGTCCTTGCCGGACAGAAGCGCCACGAGCAGATAGGCGATGCCGAGCATGGCCAGCCACAGCACGAAGCCCAGCCCCAGGATGGCCAGCGTGCGATTCGGGGCCGCCGGGTCCTTGAAGATGAGCAACTGCTGGACGCTGCCGCTGTCGATGAGCATGGTCACGACCAGGATCGCGATTGCGGCCAGCCCGATGGCGATGACGAGGCCGAAGACCGGCACGAGCGGGCTGCGTTTTGTCCGGCGCTCTGCGATTTTGACCATAACGATTCTTCCCTCACACGGATGATGGGAGCATTGTGCACCAGCCGCCCATTTTACGCCAAACTTTGGGCCGGACGCAGCGCCTCTCCATCGCAATGTTGTCCGTACATTGTAGCGCTGTCTGGGCGATGTGGGAGTAATGAGCCAGGCCGCCGCATCCAGGGCAATCGCATCAAGCTGGAAGGATCGGCGCGGCATCAGGGCCGCCCGGCGCTGAAGCGACCGGGCTAAGATTACAAAGCTCTCACGGGCTGAGTGCATGGGTTAGCCCATTCGGGCTTCGTAGCTTCAGCCCCGTGCTTCAGCGCCGGGCGGCCCTGATCGGCGGTGACGCAATCACCCTGCTCTTGACTCCGCCGCCCCCTCACGGGCTGAGTGCATGGTTTAGCCCATTCGGGCTTCGTAGCTTCAGCCCCGTGCTTCAGCGCGGGGCAGCCCTGATCGACGGTGACGCAATCACCCTCTCTTAACTCCCCCGCCCCTCACGGGCTGAGTGCATGGTTTAGCCCATTCGGGCTTCGTAGCTTCAGCCCCGTGCTTCAGCGCCGGGCGGCCCTGATCGACGGTGATGCAGTCACCCTCTCTTGACTCCGCCGCCCCCTCACGGGCTGAGTGCATGGGTTAGCCCATTCGGGCTTTGTAGCTTCAGCCCCGTGCTTCAGCGCGGGGCGGCCCTGATCGACGGTGACGCAGTCACCCTGCTCTTGACTCCGCCGCCCCCTCACGGGCTGAGTGCATGGGTTAGCCCATCCGGGCTTCGTAGCTTCAGCCCCGTGCTTCAGCGCCGGGCGGCCCTGATCGACGGTGATGCAGTCACCCTGCTCTTGACTCCGCCGCCTACTTTCCATACACTGTGGCCATGATGAACATCACTCGCACCGGCACGGCCCGCCCGATGGGCCATCCACGCTGTCGAAGCAGCGGTTGATCCGCTAAGCTTCTGACATTCGCGCGCGTTTCTCAGGCTGGCGGCCATCTGCTGCTGGCCTTTTTCGATTCCCCGGTCCCCTCAGTCTGTCCTTCCCTGCCTTCTCACGAAAGGAATAGCCCATGACACGCTTCCGTACTCTGGTCCGGCGTCGTTTGCGCGGCCCGGCCTTCTTCCTGCTCACCTTTCTCGCCATCGAGTTCCTTGACGAGTTCATCTTCGGCGCGCACGAAGCCGCCTGGCCGCTCATCCGGGCCGACCTGGGCCTGACTTACGAGCAGATCGGCCTGCTCATGAGCCTGCCGCGCATCGTCGGCAGCCTGATCGAGCCGGCGCTCGCCATCCTGGCTGATCTGGGCTGGCGGCGGCGCATCGTGCTCGCCGGCGGGGCCGGTTTTGCCCTCTCCTCGCTGCTGACCGGCACGGCGGGCGGCTTCTGGGCGCTGCTCATCGGGCAGGCGCTCTTCAACCCGTCGTCCGGCGCGTTCGTCTCGCTCTCCCAATCGACGCTCATGGACATGGAGCCGCGCCGCCACGAGCAGAACATGGCCCGCTGGACGTTCGCCGGGTCGGTGGGCGTGCTGGCGGGCGCGCTGACGCTCGGCGCGGCGTCGGCGCTGGGCCTGGGCTGGCGGCCCGTGTATATCCTGGTCGCGATCATGGCCGTCGTGGCGCTCGTCGCAGCGTGGCGCGTGCCGTTCGCCTCGATCCAGAAGCGCGCTGCCCGTAAGCTGAACGGCAGCCACGACGCGAACGGCGACTCCGCGCCCGTGGACGCGGTTGCCGTGGCGGAAGCCTCGGACCTGAAGACCGGCGCGATCAACGCGCTGCGGGCGCTCCGGCGGCCATCCGTGCTGCGCTGGCTGATCCTGCTCGAATTTTCGGACCTGATGCTGGACGTCCTATACAGCTATCTGGCTCTCTATCTGGTGGACGTGGCCGGCGTGGAGATGGGCGCGGCGGCCTTCGGCGTGGCGGTGTGGGTGGGCGTCGGCCTGGTGGGCGATTTCCTGGTCATCCCGCTGCTGGAGCGCGTGCGCGGCCTGGTCTACGTGCGCATCAGCGCCCTGGTCACGCTCGTGTTGTTCCCGGCCTTTTTGCTCGTGCCCGGCTTCGCGCCCAAGCTGATCCTGCTCGGCCTGATCGGCTTTTTTAACGCGGGCTGGTACTCCGTCCTGCAAGGCCACCTGTATACGTCCATGCCCGGCCAGAGCGGAGCCGTGCACGCGGTGGGCAACGTGTTCGGCCTGGTGGGCAGCCTGATCCCACTCGCCATCGGGCTGGCGGCGGAGCGCGTCGGCCTGGGCAGCGCCATCTGGCTGCTCATGCTCGGCCCGGCGGCGCTGCTCATCGGCCTGCCGCGCCGCGCCAACGGGCGGTGAAGCGGTGAAGGAGTGGTATACTGTGCGCCATGTTTGACGAACGGTCCGGTGAATATACTGTCTCCGCGCTGACGGGCCTGGTGCGCCGCACGCTTGATGCGGAAGCCCGTCTGCAAGAGGTCTGGGTGGTGGGCGAGGTGTCGAACCTGTCGCGCCCGGCGTCGGGGCATGTCTACTTCTCGCTCAAGGACGAGATGAGCCAGCTTCGCGCCGTGATGTGGCGCAGCGACGCCGCCCGCCAGCGCGCCCTGCCGAGCAACGGGCAGGTGGTGCGCGCCCACGGGCGAATCGGCGTCTATGAGCAGGGCGGGCAGTACCAGTTGTACGCCGACCTGCTCATGCCGCTCGACGCGATTGGCGACCTGCACGCGCAGTTCCAGCGGCTATGGGCCAAACTGGACGCCGAAGGGCTGTTCCAGGACGCGATCAAGCGCCCGCTGCCGCCCTTCCCACGCCGGATTGGCGTCGTCACCTCGCCTTCCGCCGCCGCCTTCCAGGACATCCTGAATGTGCTGCGTCGCCGCTTCCCGCTGGCCGAGGTCATCCTGAGCGCCGCCGCCGTACAGGGCGAGGACGCGCCGCCGCAGATCGTGGCCGCTTTGCAGCGCGTCGATGCCTTCGGCGTGGACGTGATCCTGCTGGCGCGCGGCGGCGGCAGCCTGGAAGACCTGTGGTGCTTCAACGACGAGCGCATCGCCCGCGCCATCCGCGCCACGCGCGCCCCCGTCGTGACCGGCGTCGGGCACGAGACGGATACCACGCTGGTGGACGGAGCCGCCGACCGCCGCGCGCCGACGCCCAGCGCCGGGGCAGAGATGATCACGCCCGATCTGGCCCAGGTGCGCGGCGACCTGGCCGCGCTGCTCGTCCGGGCCGGGGACGCCGTGCGCGCGGGCGTGGCGGCGCGGCGGCACGCGCTGGACAACGTCGCGGGCCGGCTGCGGCTGCTCTCGCCTGCCGGGCGTGTCCGGAACGAGCGGCAGCGCCTCGACGAGTTGGATCAACGCTTGCGGCGCGCGCTGGACCGGCTACAACAATCGCGGCGCGACCGGCTGGCGCTCCAGGCCCGTGCGCTCGACGCGGCCAATCCGCTTGGCCTGCTGGCGCGTGGGTATGCCCTGGTGACGCGCGCCGCCGATGGCCGCCCGGTGACGGACGCCGCCGCCGCGCCGCCGGATACCGAGATCGATGTACAACTGGCGCGCGGAGCGATCCGCGCTGTGGTAAAGGAGCACAAGGGCGAATGACGGACGAAATGACGCCGCTGGACCTGGATTTTGAAACCGCTTACCGCGAGCTACAGAGCCTTGTCGAGCGCCTCGAATCGGGCGAATTGACCCTGGATCAATCCGTCGCCCTGTACGAGCGCGGGCGGCAGCTTGTCGCCTTTTGCGGCGAGTGCCTGGACCGCGCCGATCTGCGCGTAAACCGCCTCGTCGGGGATGCCGCGACCGGCCTGAGCGCCGAACGGCTGGAATAGTTGCCTGTAATCGCCCACCGAACCACCGGAGCGAAGGACCCGCATGTCATCCGTACCCGTCCGCCCCGCCGTCTCGCGCATCGCCTGGACCAGCCCCAAGATCGACCGCCGCCAGACGCCCGGCGCAGGCTGGACGCTGTACGCCGCCGAGCCAATCGCCAAAGACGAGATCATCCTGGTGTGGGGCGGCGTCGTCCTCACCACCGAGCAGCTGTACCAGCAACCGGACTTTGCGCGCGACCACGCCATCCAGGTGGACGACGACCACCACCTGTGTAGCGGCATGGTCGATGACGTGGCCGATAGCGCCAACCACTCGTGCAACCCCAACGCGGGCCTGCGTGGCCAGATCACACTCGTCGCCATGCGCGACATCGCGGCGGGCGAAGAGGTGTGCTTCGATTACGCCATGAGCGATAGCCACCCGCAGTTCTACATGGAATGTGCGTGTGGCCAGCCCAACTGCCGGGGCGTCGTCACCGGCGACGATTGGAAACTGCCAGAGCTTCAGGCCCGCTACGAGGGCTACTTCATGCCCTACCTTCAGCGCCGCATCGACCGGCTTCGAAATAAGTATTAGCGATTCCTTGTTTATCCCACCGCTGCTCCCGGATTCTCCAGCCAACCTGCATTGACAGAACGCGCGTTCTGGCGGATAATGTGAACGTATGTTCTTGTCCGTTCGCGTTGAGCAAGGAAGGTCCACATGGCTCCTCGTGCCCTCGTTCACGTCGAGATTCCCGCTGGCAACCGCGATCAGGCCGCCGACTTCTATCACAAGGCGCTCGGCATCACGTCCAGTCTGGACACCCAGTTTGACTACCTGGGCTTCAATTTCAACGATACGAGCGGCGGCGCCTTTGTGCCCCTCTCGGAGAGCGTGCACGCGGGACGGGTCGTGGTCTATTTCAGCTCGCCGGACATCGACGCCGACCTGAAGAGCATCGAAGCCAGTGGCGGCAAGGTCGTCCTGCCGCGAATGCAGGTTGGGGACATGGGCGCGATGGCGATGTTCCAGGACCCAACCGGCAATATCATCGGTCTATGGCAGTCCACGCGCCCGTAGCAAGACCTTCCTGAACAGATTGGCCTGCTCCGCCCTCACCTCGGGCCGCGCCGTTCGCAGCGTGCGGCGCGCCGGGGTGAGGGATTTTCGCGCCCCTGCGCCGCATTGATCGCCGCCACGCGCCGCGCTATACTCCGCCGCATGAGCCACCACAGCCAGCGCCCGGTTATCGAGCCAAACCGCGTCTATTCCCGCGAGGAAGTCGCGGAAATCCTCAATGTCAGCCTCAGCAGCGTCAAGCGCCTGATCCAGACGCGCCGCCTGCGCGTCAGCCAACCGCCGGGTATGCGTCGTGTGCTGATCCTGGGCCAGCATATACTCGACCTCTTGAGCGCGTCTGAGACGAACGGGGACCAACTGCCCGATTCGTTGCCGCGCGCCGAACGATGACGTGAGTCAGAAGGTTTTTCGCCCATGCGCCTGAACATCCGCGTGCGGCCCGCCCGTTTGCTGGCCAGTCTCCTGATTCTGGCGCTGCTGGCGTCGTGTGCATCGGCCCCGGCAGCGCAGCCCGGCGGCCCGACCGCGCCGCCCAACCTGGGCGACGCCGAGAGCGTGGCGCGCGCCTTTCTGGATGGCTGGGTCAGCGGCGATTACGGCAGCATGTACGCCCTGATCACGCCGCGCAGCCAGATCACGTCCCGCGAGGCGTTCCAGGAAGCCTACCGCGCCGCCGAAGAGACGCTGCGGCTGGCCGAAGACAGCCCGAAGGACTACGAAATCCTCTCGGACGAAGGCGAGCAGCAGGGCACGACCGCCATCGTCCGCTACAACATGAGCTTCAACTCGCTCCCGCTGGGCCGCTTCACGGACGAAGGGCGGACCATGCGACTCATGATCACGCCGCGCGGCTGGCGGGTGTCATGGAGCGCGATGGACATCTTCGAAGGCATGGCCGGCGGCGCGCAGTTGCAATTGACCCGCACCACGGGCACGCGCGGCAGGATTCTCGACCGCAGCGACCGCGTCATCGCCCAGGACAACGTCGACAATTTCGCCGTGCGCCTGCTCACGCGCACTTATCCCGGCGGCAACGCGGACTTGTGCCTGGACGAACTGGCGCGCGTCTTCCGCCTGTTCCGGCCCGACCTGGAGCGCTACAAGGCATTCACCGGCCAGGACAACGGCTACACGGTCGGCACGCTCAGCCCCGAAGACCTGCAAGTGTTGCGGCCCGGCCTGGATCGCGTCTGCCTGCTCGAATATCTGCCGCAGCGCACGCGCTTCTATTACGGCGGCACGCTCGGCGCGCAGACCATCGGCTTCGTCGGCCCGATCCGCGCCGAACAGGTGGCGGAGTTTCCCAACGCTGCGCCGGATGCGCTGGTCGGGCAGTTCGGCGTCGAGCGTTACTGGCAGGATGCGCTGGGCGGCCAGAGCGGCGCGGCGCTGAGCATCGTCACGCCCGACGGGCTGACCGTGCGCACCATCTTCACGCGCGAATCAGCGCCCGGCCAGGACGTGCGGCTGACCATCGACCGCGGTTTGCAGCTGCGTGTCGAGGAAGCGCTCGCGGAAGCGTACAACGCCGCCAACTGGGCCGAGTTTTCGACCGGCGCGGCGGTGGTCGTGCTCGATGTCAAGACGGGCGAAGTGCTGGCGCTGGCCAGCTACCCGACCGTACATCCCGACGCCTTCCGGCTGGCCACCAGCTTTGACGCGGACACCATCGCCTATTACCTGAGCAAGCGCGCCACGGTCAACCACGCCACCGAAGAAACCTACTCGCCCGCTTCCGTGATGAAAGTGTCGTCCATGATCGCCGCCGCCGACTCCGGCGCGATGGGCATGCTTGACGTCGTGGACTGCACCGGCCTGTACACCAGCCCCGACGACGGCAGCATCAAGACGGACTGGATTTACCTGGAGCCGAACCGCGACCCGAACTACCACGGGCTGATCAACATGAAAGAGGGCCTCACCAGCTCGTGCGACGTGTACTTCTGGACCCTCGGCGACCGGGTGAACAGCCAGGACCCGGAACTATTCCGCCAATATGCGAACCGGCTCGGCCTGGGCGTGCGCACCGGCATCGACGCCATCCCTGAAGCGCAGGGCATCATCCCCGACCCGGCCTCGACGCGCCTTCAGCAACTTCGCCCGTGGGGCGTGGGCGACGCGCTCAACATCGTGATCGGCCAGGGCGACGTGCAGGTGACGGTCTTGCAGGTGGCGCGCATGATGGCGGCGGTGGCGAACGGCGAAACGCTGCCCACGCCCTACCTGGTGCGCAGCGTGGGCGCTCCCGGCCAAACGCCGAGTTACACCGCCCAACCTGCCGCGCCGGCGGCGCTCGGCATC
Organism: Anaerolineae bacterium; assembly: GCA_020851855.1. Lineage (GTDB taxonomy): Bacteria > Chloroflexota > Anaerolineae > Aggregatilineales > UBA2796 > JADZBY01. Next base: position 8,195 of record JADZBY010000296.1, on the reverse strand, counting down.
GCCCCGGACGTCATGCGCGGCGTTGAAGAAGCGCTGTGCAACGTCACGGTGAACAAAGACCTGGGCACGGCGCAGTGGGTGTTCTGGAACTTCGACCAGACGCGGGTTCAGATTTGCGGCAAAACGGGGACGGCGGAGAGCGGCGCGCCTTACCCGCATGGCTGGTTCGCCGCCTACGCCGGTCCGCCCGGTGAGCCGGAGATTGCCATCGCGGCGCTGACCCTCTATTCGCGCGAAGGCTCGGAAACGTCCGCGCCCATCGTGCGGCGCGTCATCGAGGCGTATTACAACCTGCCCTACGAGCCGTGGCCGAACTTCTGGAGCCTGCCCTACGAGATGCTGCCGCCGCCCGGCCTGGGCGAAGGCGGCCCGCCCGCGCAGTGAGCAGAATCCCCGCTTTCAATACGGATTTTTTAGATTGAAGCGCGGATCATGTGCAGGGCAATCGCATCAAAGCGCCCTCACCCCCGGCCCCTCTCCATGCCGTCGGGGTCCCCGACGGCATGGAGAGGGGAAATCGGCTGCCATGCCGGCGCGTGCTTCCCCCTCGCTATGCGGTACTCCGCGTGGAGAGGGGGTCAGGGGGTGAGGTGTTTTCCTGCTGCCTGCCTTGATAGCGGATTTTATGCGATTGCCCTGGGATCATGTGCAGGCGGGCGCGTCGCGACGCGCCCCTACAACACCGCAACGTGCAGGGGCGGCTCGCGAGCCGCCCGGACCTGATCCGCCACGATTTTCTGAACTTTATTCGCTACGCCTTCTGCATCTGTTCCCACGCCTCACGCGCCTCGGCCAGCGTGAGCAGCGGCGTGCGCAGCGCCAGCGACGCCATGCTCACGTCGAGCGTCAGGTTGGGCGGGCGGCCACTCCCGGCGGCGGACACGGCCTCGATGTGCGGCGCAGGATCGATGTCCAGCGCGTCGAGCAAGGTCCAGCCCAGTTCCAGGCGGCTGATCGCTGCCGGTCCGGCGATGTTCAGGGTGCCCTTGAGCGGACTATCGAGCAGCACGAGCAGCGCCTCGGCCAGATTCACCGCCCAGATCGCGCTGCGAAACTCGTCCTCAAACAGACGCACGCGCTCTCCACGATGGATGCGCTCCAACATCCAGTCGATCTGCTTGTTTCCCGGCGCAAAGTCGTAGATCAGGCTGGTGCGCACCACGGTGTCGGCCATCTGCTCCATCTCGGCCTTGGCCTGCCCGTACGCGGAGAGCGGCGCAGGCGGCGCATCTTCTCGGTACGGCGGGCGCGCGCCGTCAAAGATCATGTCCGTGGAGAGCATCACCAACCGCGTCGTGGATGGGCATTGTTTGCGCAGGTGGTACGCGCCGGTGACGATCTGCTGGCGCAGATTCGGCGCGCTGAGCGGCGGCACAGCGGTATGGATGACCACGTCGGGCTGGCATTCGTCCAGCGCGGCGGCCACCGCGTCCCGGTCGCTGAGGTCCAGCGCCAGCGCGTCGCCCGCTGTGATGCGTTCCGGGCGGCTGAGGTAGGTCGATACCACGTCGTAACCGGCCAGCGTGGCGCGTTCGCACAGGGCGCGGCCCAGGTCGCCGCTGCCGCCGGTGATCAGCAGGCGCGTCATTCGCTCAATCCTCGTTTGCGCAGCGAGGCCAGCGCCGCTTGGGCCGCCGCCTGTGACGCTTCCCGCTTGCTGCGGCCTCTGCCTTTGCCGTACACTTCCCCCGCGATCCGGACCTCGACGACGAACGCCGGATCGTGCTCCGGGCCGCTGGTTTCGACGGCGTGATACGCCGGCTCGCGGCCCGTCGCCCTCTGGCTCCACTCGTTCAACAGGCTTTTGGCGTCTTTTGCGCTCTCATCGCGCAAAATCGCGGCAAGAAGGTCTTCGAAGTGCGGCACGATGAAGGCGCGCGCCGCGTCCAGTCCGCTGTCCAGGTACAGCGCGCCGAGGATGGCCTCAAGCGCGCCGCCCAGGTTGCGCGCGCGCTTCCGGCCACCGTGCTCCGCCTCGCCGCGCCCCATGAGCAGCATCGGCCCGACGCCCAGCGACGCGGCGATGCGCCCCAGCGCGTCGTTGCGCACCAGCGCCGCGCGGATCTGCGTCAGCCTGCCTTCCGGCTCGTCGGGCAGGCGGGCATACAGCCACTCCGCCGCCAGAAAGTCGATCACCGCGTCGCCCAGGAACTCCAGGCGCTCGTTGTCCTCAAGCGGCTCGCCAGGATGCTCATTCAGGTAGCTGTCGTGCGTCAGCGCGCGGCCAAAGAGCGCCAGATCGCTGAACGCCAGCCCCAGCGCCGTGGCAAACGCTCGCAGTTCGTCGTCTCGCGCCGTCATCGTTGTGCGCCGCGTTCACGCCTGGCGGTCATCGGGCGCGGGATGATAGTCGCCCTCGACCCAGGACGCGCCATCCGGCCCAATTTCCTTCTTCCACACCGGCACAATCTGCTTGAGCCGGTCAATGCCGTAACGCGCCGCCTCGAAACAGCCCTGGTCACGGTGGGCGGCGGCGCACGCGATCAACACCGTCGGCTCGCTCACTTCCAGCCGCCCCACGCGCTGCACGACGGCCACACCCTGCACCAGCGGCCACTTTTCGCGTATCTCCGCGACCACCTGCCGCATTTTGGCCAGCGCCATCGGTTCGTAGGCCTCGTATTCGAGCCACGCCGTATGAACCGCCTGATCCGCGTCCTTCCCGCGCGTCTCGCCGCGCACTGCGCCGCTGAAAATGCACACTGCGCCCGTCTCCGGCGTGGTGACGGCCCGCGTGATCTCGTCCAGGCGGATCGGCTCGTGCGCCACGCGGCAGACTTCCGGCCAGCCCGGCGCGCCGCCGCTCACCGGCGGGAAAAAGGCCACCTCGTCGCCATCCTGAACCGGCGAATCATCAAAAGCGAAATCCTGGTTAATCGCGGCGACTGCCGTGGGCAGGTATTGGGCCAGCGCGGGTTGTGCGCCGGCCAGCGCCACGCGCACATCCCGCAGCGCGGCGGCGTCGCCCGGAAGCGTCAGCGCCAACCGCGACGTTCCGGCGTGATCTTTCAGGGTGGCAAAAAGCAATACGGTGACGTTCAACATCCTCACTCCCGGTCCTGCTCGGCGTCTTCGGCCACGAAATGCCCGCTGCGCCCGCCCTGTTTTTCGAGCAGACGGATGTTCCCGATGCGCATCTCGCGGTCCACGGCCTTCGCCATATCATACACGGTCAGCGCGGCGGCGGAAACGGCGGTCAACGCTTCCATCTCCACGCCGGTCTTGCCCACGGTGCGCGCCGTGGCCCGGATCAGGATGCGGTTGTTCGCCTCGTCGGGCGTCAGGTCCACGTCGAGATGGGTCAGCGCCAGCGGGTGGCAGAGTGGGATGATCTCCGAGGTGCGTTTGGCGGCCATGATCCCGGCGATGCGCGCCACGGTGAGCACGTCGCCTTTTTTGATCAGCCCATCGCGGATCAGGCGCAGCGTCTCCGGCTTCATGGCCACCTCGCCGCCCGCGACGGCGATGCGCTCGGTATCCGGCTTGCCGCCCACATCGACCATGCGGGCGGCTCCCTCTTCGTCAAGATGGCTCAGTTTGTCGTCCATGACCATGTGCGTGTGAATATCTCTCGTTCGCGTTCGGTTAGCGGCTCACGGTCTTGCGCAACGTGGGCGAAGGCACAAGCGTGGGCGTTGAGATGGTCTTGACCAGAGCCGGGCTGAGCGTGCGCGTCGGCGCGAGGGTGGGGGTCGCCGTGCGCGTGGCGGTGGCGGTGGGCGTCCGCGTCAGGCTGGGAAACGTCGTGACCGTGCGGCTCGGCGTCGCGGAAAACGTCGCCGTGGGCGTGGCCGACGCCGTGATGGTCGCCGTCAGAGTCAGGCTGGGCGTGCGCGAGGGCGTGGTGGTCCAGCTGGCCGTGAACGTGGGCGTGAAGGTGGCCGTATCCGAGGGCGTCAGTGTGAACGGGCGGGTGGGCGTCGGGCCGGTCGTGGCGGTGAACGTGGCGCTGGGCGGTGGGGCGTCCGTGGCGCTCGGTGTCAACGTCGCGCCGCGCGTCGGCGTGAACGTCGGAACCAACTGGATCAGCTCCACCGTGGCCGCTGCCGTCGTCGCCCCTGTCGGGCTGCCCAACGCCGGCGCAAGCAGCGTATCCCCGGTGGGCGGCGTCAGCGTGAAGGATGACCCCTGCGGCGTTTCCGTCGCCGTCGGCGAGCCGCCATCGCCGCCCGCCAGCAGGCCGGACCCGCCGCCCTCACGGTTGCGCGAGAGCACGACGAGCACGCCCACCACCGCCGCCACCACGATGAGCGCCAGCAGCGGCAGCAGCCAGGACAGCCGCCGCGCGGGCGGGTTGCCCAGGCGCACCACCACGGCGGTGATGTTGTCATTGCCGCCCCGGCTCAGCGCCAGGTTGACGAATTTGCGCACGGCAGTGCGCGACGGCGTATTGCGCATGATGCGCAGCAGCTCGTCCGCTTCGGCCAATCCCCACAGGCCATCGCTGCAGATGATGAACGTATCGCCCGGCTGGACTTTGACGCGGTGGAAATAGGGCACGATGGGCAACGGCTGGCCGAGGAACGCCGTCACCATCGAGTTCCGCATGGCGCGGGCCGCTTCCTCGGTCATGATCCCGGCCTCGATCTGGCGCTCCATCACGCTCTGATCGCGACTGAGACGCTCGATCTGCCCGTTGCGCACGCGGTACACGCGGCAGTCGCCCACGTTGAAAACCACCGCCTCGCCGTCGGCGGTGAGCACCACGCCCGCCGCCGTCGACCCGATACGGGGCAAGCCGACGGCGTTCGCCTGCTCGCGGACGTGAATGTTGGCCGATTCCAGGGCCGATTGCAGCCGCGCCGCCGGGTCCGGCTCGCGGTTTCGCAGGTCATAGTAATAGTGCACGATCTCGTCGATGGCCGAGCGGCTGGCCACGTCGCCGCCGCCCAGGCCACCCATGCCATCTGCAACCATGAACAGCGCGCCGAATTTCGATTCGGGGGCGCTAGCCGGCGGCACGAGCATCCGGCTGGCATCTTCGTTGCGCTGTCGCTTCAGGCCGACGTCGGTGAGTTCCGCCAGGTCGAGTGCGCCGATGAAGGAAGTGGTCATGACGTCACCTTCGGTTAGCGCGGATAGGCCGGCATCTCAGGGCTGGTCTTGTCCGGGTCGCCGGGCGCGCTGGGCATCGATACGCGCAAGAGCGTCGTCGTGCCGAGCCGGATGACCGCGCCATCGTAGAGCGCGGCGCGCGTGCCGGGCGGGACCTGCCGGTCGTCCACAAAGGTGCCATGCGTGCTGTTATTGTCCTGGATGAAGAACGTATCGCCATCCATGACGATCTCGGCGTGCTGGCGGGACACATTGTCGTCATTGTCGAAGTTCAGGTCGCGCGTCTTGCGGCCCAGTGTGAAGGGCGCATGGCTGACGGAAACCACCATGCCGACGGCGGGCGCATGGCGCGACGTGTCGACGCTCAGGGTCAGTTGCGGCATGGCCATGTGCGGCACGGGCGCGGTGCGATCATCCATGTCCATGGCCGGCGGCGCAGGCCGTGCGGCGCTTTGCGACGCTTTCGGGGCGGCTTTCGGGGCGCTCTTCGATTCCTTCGCCGCGCCCTTCGCCGGGGCTTTGCCCTTGCCCTGGTAGCCTTCCAGTTTGGAAATGTCTACTGCGCCGGTCATCTCACTCAGGAAGCCGGTCCCTGTGGCGGCCTTCTTCGGGCGGCGCAAGAGCAGGAACAGCAGCAGGACCAGCCCCAGGCCCAGCGCGCCCAATACGCCAATGACCAGCGGACGCCGCGACGGGTCATTCAGCGCCTTGCCGAGCACATAGATCGGATCATTCGGCTCCGGCGTGGCCGATGGCGTGGGCGTGATGGTTGGCGTGGGCGGCGGCGGGTTGTAGCGGAAGGGGATCTGCGACGGCGCGGTGATCACGCGGCCATTCTCGTCCAGCCCGCGCAGCGTCAGCAGGTACTCGCCAGCCGCCAGATCGCCGATGGGCACGCGGATCGTATCGTAGGGCGGCACGGCGATGCTCAGCGTGCGCACGTTGACGCGCGTCTGGGAGTCGATCAGCTCGACCTGGTACTCCTGAATCGCCGTCTCGTTCAGAGTCTGCACCGTCAGGATAAAAACGCCCGCCTGCCGGTCGACGTTGATCGACGGCTCCAATTGCGCCACCGGGATCACCGGCGTGGGCGTTGGCGTAACCGTCGATGTGGGCGTCGGCGTGGCCGGGATATGCCGGAACGGCGACGAGCTGAGGCTCAACTGCTGCCCGGCGCTGCCGACGGCGAACACGTTCACCGTGTAATCCGCCGTTGGGACGCCTTCGAGGCTGATGCGAATCTCCGGCGCGACGGTGATCGGGTCCACATTTCGGACCATGACATTCGATTCGCGGTCGACAATCGTGACGCGCAGGTGCTCGATCTGCTCCTGGGTCATCAGGGTGAGCTTGATGAGCAGCGCATCTTTCTCCACCTCATCGGCGTAGCCCAGGCTGTCGATCTGCGCGCCGACGGGGGGCGGGGTAAGGGTAACGGTCGGCGTGGCGGTCGCCGTCGGCTCGTATCCGGCGCGCACATCCTGCTGGAACAGCACGACGTTGTTCTCGCCCAGCGCCGAGACGCGAATGGTGAACGTCTGGCCGGGCGCGTCGGGGATCGGGATGCGCACGTCCTCGACAATCGGCGCGTTCTGGGTGAAAGTGCCCGCACCCAGGCCGCCTTCCGTGATCAGCTCGAAGCGGAAGGCGCGGATCAGGTCGCCGCTGACGATGCCCTCGATGTTCAGCAGAAACTCGCGCGTGGCGGGATCGATGCGCGGCGCGGGAAGGCTGAACGCAGGCGGTACGGTGGCCGTCGAGGTCGTCGTCGGCGTGAATGTCAGGCTCGGCGTGGGCGTCTTGAACGAGAAATCGCGCGGCGAGGTGAACACCGTGCTCGCCGGGGGAAGCTGGCGGCCATCGTCCAGCAGGATGCGCAGTTGTGCGTTGCGCTCGCCGGCGGCGGGCCGCACCAGCGCCTCGGCCACCAGTTGGGCGTTCAGGGCGTTGTTGATCTCGAAGAACAGGCTGCCGATATCCGTGCCGATGGCGGCAAATCCGCCCGTCGCCGCCGCCATGTTGCGCAGGTCCGCTTCGGCAATGGGCCGGTTGGCGGTCCCTTGCAGGCCGATGGTGTACATCGGGATGCGCAGGTTGCGGTTGGTGGCCACGGTGATCACGTCGTTGATCGTGCCCCGGCTGCACGGCGCGCCGCCCAGCACTTCATCCACGCCATCGGTGAAGATGACCAGCGCACGCCGCCCGGTCGGCGCACTGGTGGCCAGGATTTCGAGGCCCTTCAGCGCGGCGTCGTACAGGCATGTCCCAGCGCGGTCCTGCGGCTGCACTTGCTGGATGGCCTGCCCCAGCAGATTCTCGTCGTCCGTGAAATCCGTGAGCTGCGTCGTGGCGTCCGGGTTGTTGAAGCGGATGATGGCGTAGCGCGCCTCGCTGGGGCCGTTCTGCACCAACCCGAAAGCCGCTTCCTGCATGGCACGCGCTGCGCCAGCCATGCTGCCGCTGGCGTCCAGGACCATGGCGATGGCGATCGGGCCTTCCGCCTTCTCGACATTGGCCTCATACGTGCCGCCGTCTTCCGGATCGAGCACGATCTGCGCGCCGCGTATCTTCGGGTCCAGCACAGGCCGCCGGTTGGCGTCGTTGATGTTGAAGTACAGGCGCAGCGTCAGGTCATCGGGCGTGTCGGGGAAGGCGATAGGCTCCGGATAATGGATGACCACCTCTTCCGGGCGTCCGGCTCCCTGGGCCAAAACCTGGAGCGACGCAGATGCGCACAGGGCAATCAAGAGGACAAAAGCCACCAAGTGGTGAACGGGTCGCCTAGCTACGATCATCGGAGTCCCCTTAAATGGTGTTATCGAGGCGGCGCGCCCACTGCCCCGTAGAACCCGGCCATCGCCGTAAAACGGGTACGCATTGCCATTGTACCGTGGGGTAGTGTGCATCCCCCATTATATAGCAAGTGCGCGCGCGCAAGTGGGCGAATTGTCACCCCTACGATGTGCGCGTTTCACCTGCGCGCCGCGCGGCCAGCCACCGCACGGCAAAATCGACCGCCGGGCGCTGGCGAAAGAGGCGCGTTTCCGCCGATCCAACCCGGCCTAGCTTCACCTGCCCCGGCTCGCGCTCGTAGGCCGCACCCATCTCCGCGAATGGCGAGTCGTCAAGCGCCAGTTCGT
>JADZBY010000295.1 GCA_020851855.1 Anaerolineae bacterium | reverse complement strand
TGCCCTGCCTTCACCATCTCCCCGCTTGCATTCGGACGCGGGCGGCGCTACAGTAGCCATGCACCCGCTCACCACGTCCTATCGGTCCGAAGAAGGAGCGCCGCGAGATGCCCATCGGCTTTACGGTGATGACCTGGAACGTCGAGAACCTCTTCACGCCGAACCATCCTTCCGGCTCAGGTCCCGCCCGACCGGACATCTACCAGAAGAAGCTCTTCAATCTGGCGCGCACGATTAAATTCATCTCCCCGGACGTGATCGGCCTTCAGGAAGTCGGCGACCTGGACGCTTTCAACGACCTGCGGCGGGCGGTTGGCGACCGGTATCCCTTTGCGCGGGTGTCGAAATTCCCCGACTTGCGCGGCATTCGCAACGCCTTCCTCTCCCGGCTGCCGCTGCTTCAGGCCGAAGACCTCGTCGACTTCCCGCCCGGCTCGCTGGTGAACCTGAGCGATGAGCAGGGCAAGCCGATGCGCCGCATGGGCCGTGGCGCGCTCAAGGTGACGGTGGTGCTCGCGCCGGGTCTGCTCGTCCACATGCTCAACTCGCACCTCAAGTCCAAGCTGGTGACCTATCCCGGCGGGCGGCGCTCCCCGGTGGACGAAAACGAGCGGGCGCGCGGCACGGCGCTGGCATTGGTGAAGCGCTCGGCGGAAGCGGTGGCCATGCGAGCCTACCTGAACAAGGTCATGACCAACAACACCGAGCCGACCATCTTCCTGGGCGACCTGAACGACGGACCGGACGCCGTCACCACGCAGCTGATCATGGGGCCGCCCGATCGCAGTCTTGCCCGGCGCGATGCCTTCGACGATACGCGCCTGTACGGAGTACACGAGTACATCCCCGGCGAGCGGCGTTTTTCGCGCCTGTATTACAAATCGCCGGAGCTGATCGATCACGTCATGGTCAGCCACGAGCTGATCTTTTACCTGCGTAAGGCGGATGCGTACGTCGAGCCGATTGAGTCGATTGACCAGAACACCGATGTGCGCCGTGAGTCGACCTTCCCGGACCACGCGCCGCTCTACGCGCGCTTCGAGATCCCGGACAACCCGGCGGACCGGCATTTCTAACCCTTGAGCATCCCGGACGTGGCAGGCCACGTCCCTACACCGTACCCGTAGGGACAACGCCTGCCTTGTCCGCTCAGGCATCCCGGACGTGGCACGCTACATCCCTACACCGTACCCGTAGGGACAACGCCTGTGTTGTCCGCTCAGGCATCCCGGACGTGGCAGGCCACATCCCTACACCGTACCCGTAGGGACAACACCTGCGTTGTCCGCTCAGGCATCACGGACGTGGCACGCTACATCCCTACACCGTACCCGTAGGGACAACGCCTGCCTTGTCCGCTCAGGCATCACGGACGTGGCAGGCCACATCCCTACACCGTACCCGTAGGGACAACGCCTGCCTTGTCCGCTCAGGCATCACGGACGTGGCACGCTACATCCCTACACCGTACCCGTAGGGACAACGCCTGTGTTGTCCGCTCAGGCATCACGGACGTGGCAGGCCACGTCCCTACACCGTACCCGTAGGGACAACGCCTGCCTTGTCCGCCTGTCTCCATCTGTCCACCGGTGAGAGAGGACAGGGCCGAGAACCTACCGCCGTGCGGGGCGCAAAAACGCGAAATAGATCGCGGCGATCAGCATCCCACCCACCGCGACCATCCACATGATCAGCCACGCCTGGACCGGCGTATTGGTCAGTTGGGCCACGGCCAGCGCATCGTTGGGCAGGCCGCCTGCGCTGATGATGGTCGGGTACTGGAACAGGCCCAGGATGTCGGCCACGGCGTTGAAACTGACCAGCAACGCCACCAGATTCAGCACGAAAACGCTCACGCTGCGCGGCGCGAACGCGCCCAGGGCAATCAGCAGCGCCCCGGCGATGACGCCGACCAGCAGCGCCGTGTTGGTCAGGCCGGTCAGCGCCAGCACCGCCAGCAACACCAACCCTGCGCCGATCTGGAAATAACGCGCCCGTACGCCCATGCGCGGCGCGAGCAGCCACAGCGCCAGCGCGAGCACCGCGCCCGCCAGAAACGCCGTGCCGCCGCCCGCGAAGAGCAGCGCGCAGCCGATGAAGTACACGCCCACCGCGAAGGCGACCCAGCGTGTGCGGCTCGTGCGGTTCGTCGCGTATAGCAGGAACGCCCCGAAGAGCGCCGCGCCCAGGTAGCCCATCTGGAGCACGACGAAGCGGTTGCCGCCCGCCGTCGCCGCGACGCCCGCGCCGTTGGGCTGGATGTCGAAGTCCAGGAAGCGCCCGCCGGTCAGGATCGCGGACAGGCCGTGCCCCGACTCGTGCACAAATGTGACCAGCAGCCGGAACGGATACAGCAGCGGGCTGGTATTGTCCGCCACCCGCCACACGGTGAAAACGAGCACAAAGGCGAGCAGCGCCAGCAGCACGCCGGTCCGGCGCGCGGCGTTCGGGTTCGGGCCATCTGCGCCCGGCGCACGCGGCGTATTGCTGTTCAGCAGCGACGGGCGAAAGTCATCCACGGCGAATCACCTCATTCTCCACGATTCCGGCATCACGATTGGGCGGCGCAGGTCCAACAGGGCGCGGCGCGGCGGTTCGGGCGCGTGGCGCTGGCCACCTGCGGGCCGGGATAGGCAAGTGGGGCGTTGTTTGGGCTGTCCACGCGGTTCACGCTGTGACTCCATGACGGAAACGCGGCGCGCACATCATATACGCTACAATACGGGGGCCAACTGTGGCCCTTACAGCAGAACTCTACACAAAAACGCGAGAGAAGGGAACCGGACTTTGCCCAGGAATACGCAGCCAGCGCCCCCACCCCCTGCGGACCCCATTCGTTTCGGCACGGTCGGCGCGCCGAGCACCACGCCCAAACCCGGCGGCACGTCGCTGGCCATCGCCCACAGCCGGGCGCTTGGCCTCGACCACCTGGAGATCGCCTGGGTGCAAAGCGTGCGCATCACTGACGAGGCGTGCGGCGAGATCAGCGCTGCCGCCGCCAAGCACCACCTGTCGCTGTCTGTGCACGCGCCGTATTTCATCAACCTGAACAGCCAGACCGATGAGCTGATGCGCAAGAGCGACGAGCGCCTGCTGGCCGCCATCCGCAAAGGCTGCCTCGCCGGGGCGCGTGACATCGTCTTTCATCCCGGCTCGTATCACAGCCAGCCGCCTGATCATGTGTACGAGCGCGCGCGCCGGAAGTTGCTTGAGGTGACGCAGATTTTGCGCGACGAGGGCGTGGACGCCACCTTGCGCCCGGAGACGATGGGCAAAACGGCGCTCTTTGGCACGCTTGAGGAAACCATCCAGCTCAGCCGCGACGTGCCCGGCGTGCTGCCGGCCATCGA
>JADZBY010000294.1 GCA_020851855.1 Anaerolineae bacterium | reverse complement strand
GCCCCTCCCTCTTCATGGGGGAGGGGTTGGGGTGGGGGAAACGACCCTGAATCCTCACCAAGTTGATGTAGTAGGGCGCGGATCATGATGGCGGGCGCGTCGCGACGCGCCCCTACACATCACGGCGCTGTAGGGGCGGCTCGCGAGCCGCCCGCACCCCCCCACGCGCCGCACAAATTTCTACGCCACCTCGTACTGCTCCAGCCGCACCTTCGCCCGGTCCGCCAGCGCCGCCTGGGCCGCGATAAACGCGCCCTCGTCCTCTGGCAGCGCATCCGCCTGCTTCGAGAGCCGGTCCAGCCACGCCGTCTCCGTCTTGGGCAGGCTGAACGCACCCTGCGCTACCCCCTGCCGAAGCGCCTCAAGCGTCGCCAGCGCCGCGCGCCGCGTCCGGAGATAAGGCGTTGGCTCGGCCACGATCTCGCCCGCCAGCTTGATCACCATATCCGGGCGCAACACATACGCCTGCGGGTCAAATGGCGCATCCGACTCGACAAACCAGTCGCGCAGCATGAGCGCCGCAGCTTTGCCCTTGCCTGTCGCGACGTTCATCAGCCGCGCCGCGTACACCAGCTGCTCCAGCGACACCGTCGGAGCCATGCCGCCCAGCAGCTTTACGTTCTGCACCGACTCGTTGCTCCATAGGTCCGCCGTCGCCTTCATGATGTTGCCCAGCGACGACAGGTGCGCGCACGCCGCCTCGGCCCCTTCCAGCGCAATCGGATAGCCCGTGATGGCCTTGATGTACGGCCCTTCATAGGCGCAATCTTTGCTCGGACCAACCGCGCCGCGCTCGTAGGCCACCAGGCTGCGCGTCACCGTCAGCACGCGCACCAGCGCCGCCCACACCTTCGGGATGTAGCGCGCGTGCGCCAGCATCATCGCCGTGTTGCCGAATCCGCACGCCGTATCGCCCGCCGGGACCGCGCCCGTCTCGTTGCCGATTTCCACGATGGCATCCCACAGGAACGCCATGTCCCGGCTGCCCAGTACGCCCAGCGCGAACACTGCCGCCGCCAGATCGGCCTGCAACAGCGCGTCGTCGTGGATTTCCTTGCCGCCCGTCGACTCGATAGACAGCAAGTCCGCCCCGGCCTCGGCGCACAGCCGGAAGCTGCGCAGCATGTTGTCCCACAGCAGCCCGGTGCGCAACAGCGGCGGGCGCTCGAACTCGCGGATGTCGTTGGGCGTCACGCGCAGCGCGCCCTTCAGGCCGTGTTTCGCCGCGTACCGGTCCAGCGTCTCGCGCAGGATCTTCGTCACGTCCGCGCCCCATTCCGGGTTCTGCGTCAATTCCGGCAATAGCTCAAATTCCACGACCAGCCCCGGCGTCTGTAACTCGGCGGCCCGCGCGCACACGCCCTCGATCATCTGCGTATACTGGGCGCGCACTTCCGGCATGGTGCTCGCCTCGATGCCCATCACCGGCAGGGTGAAATTCAGCTCCGGGTAGACCGTGCCGCCGCCGATGACCATCCCGTTTTTCAGGCTCAGCGGGCGCGGACACACCCCGAACAGCAGATCGTCGGGATTCGGAATGGCAAGCTGCGTATACTGCTCCATGCCTGGCTCCTTGTGGATATGCTCACCCTTATCAGCCAAATTCGGCGCAATGCACCAAAGACTCTTGAGGCTGCTAGGAACGTATCGCCTCACCCCCTACCCCCTCTCCACGCGGCGTACCGCATAGAGAGGGGGAACGGCGCGGGTTTGCTCCCCTCTCTATGACTGCCGGGGTCCCCGACCGGGTTCCCATTGAACGCTTGCTTTCAATGGGTGGTCTGGGGTGGCAGGCATGGAGAGGGGCCGGGGGTGAGGTGCGTGCGTTGACGTCGCCTTTCTGGGCAATGTCCGCCGCGTAGTGCACAACAGCCTCGGGGGAACGTCTCGCCTCACCTCGTCATCGCCGCTTCGATCTCCCGCACCAGTTCTTCCTGGCTCGGAATCAGCGACGAGAATTTCAACTCCCCGTTGATATAGATGCTCGGCAAATGCTGCACGCCGAGCTTCTTGCAGCGCGCGACGTTCTCCCGCTCGGTGTACTTGTACTCGACCACATCCACCGCCGCGCCCAGTTCCTTGTGCACGCGCTTCGCCACGCCGTACATGTAGCCGCACGCCGCACACGAGTCCGAGTCGAGCGTGAAGACCTCGACCAGCGGCCTGTCCAGGTGCGCGTAATCGGGCAGCGTCACCTCGATGTCGAACTGGTCGACGGCGTGGTAGTTCTCCAGCATCTTCCGCACGCCGTCCGGATTACGCACCGCCTCAAGGATGCCGATCACGTTCTGCGGCGGCGTGTCGTAGGGCATATCGCAGCCCGGCGCAAGGATCAGGTTGTGCGTCCCGACGCTCGCCAGCAGGTCCACCGTGAATTTCATATTGTCCTGCTGCGTGCCGAGAAGCATCACCGTCGTCAGCGGGATGTTGCCGCCCAGCGTGATGTTGTAGCGGTCGGTGATCGCCTTCGCGTAGGCCATGTCGATGTTCTCGTCGATGGAGATCGAGTCCGGCCCGGTCTTGCACATGCCTTCGATGTTCTTCGTGGCGTCGCCGCACACGAAGAACGACGACGGCGCGCCCTTTTCACGCAAAAACGCGAACAGGTCGCTGAACGGCCCGTGCATGAGCTGCGCGAAGTGCCTCGGCCCGATCTGCGAGATGACCGGATCGACGATGGCGATCACGTCCATGCCCGCCTCGAGGTAATACTCGGACATGCGCTTGGCCACGTCCGTACAAAAGGCGAGCAGCCCGGCCACCGCCTCGGGTTGCAGCATGATGTCCATGAAAATCTCGGTCCCGCGCAGGTGCGAGGCCAGCGTGAACGGCCCGCACACCAGCCCGTACAGCGCCGTGCGCTCGCCCACCGCCGCCTTCATGCGCCGCATCACGTCCAGGATCATCGGCAGGCGGCCATCACCGCGCTCCGGCAGCCGCAGCGGCGCGTCGTAGCCTGCTGCCAGCGGGTGCGTGGCGACCGACGGCGGCGCTTTTTCCGCCCACATCAGCTCGCAGCCAAGTATCTCCGCCTCGACCTGAAGATCGAACAGCACCGGCTGGCCGTCCGGATCGTAGAGCCGGTTCACTTCTAAGAGCGATTCGAGCAATTTGTCGCCGTCGTGCAGCACTTCCTGCGCATCGTAGCCCTTGAGCTTGCCCGCGTGCACGCCCGCAAAGGGCACCCACGGCGCGCGGCAGGTTTCCTCGTGCCGCAGCGCCGCCAGCAGCCGTTCTTTTCCCGTTCGGTTACACACCTTCGTGGTTTCCCTCTCGCGCATCCCCAGGACGCGCCTCACCAGGCCCCGCACCCTCGGCGCGGGCCAAATCACACGTTTCGTTTGCCGGCGTCCCATCCGGCGGACGAGGCAGGCCTCGTCCCTACGGTCGGCTGTGTAGGGACAACGCCTGCGTTGTCCGCATCCGCACGCACCGTAGGGACAACGCCTGCGTTGTCCGCATCCGCACGCACCGTAGGGACAACGCCTGCGTTGTCCGCATCATGCGCCCATTTATCCCGCCAACAATTCCTTCGCCCGGCGCACGGCGGCGCTGGCATCCGGCGCATACCCATCCGCGCCGATCTCGCTGGCAAATTCCGGCGTCGTGCCCGGCCCACCGATCATGATCTTCACCCGCTCGCGCAGCCCGGCCTCTTCAATCGCCGTGATGATCTTGCCCATCATCGGCATCGTCGTCGTCAGCAGCGCCGACAGGCCGACCAGTTGCACGTTGTGCTCGCGGATGGCGCTCACGAACTTCTCGGCGGGCACGTCCGGCCCCAGGTCGATCACGTTGAAGCCCGCGCCTTCCCACATCATCGCCACCAGGTTCTTGCCGATGTCGTGCAGGTCGCCCTTCACCGTGCCGATGGCCGCCGTGGCCGCCGGTTGGCCGCCGCCCTCGACCAGCTTTGGCCGCAGCGCCTTCATCACCCCCTGCGTGCCGATAGCCGAGGCCATCATCTCCGGCAGGAAGTAATCGCCGCACTCGAATTTGCTGCCCACGATCTCCATCGACGGGATGACCACGTCGTTGATGATCGTCGCCGCCGAAACGCCCTCGGCCAGCGCCTTGTTCGCCTTCTCGATGGCTACCTGCGGATTGCCGTTGATGATGGCGTCCTTCAGCTCGTTCAACACGGGCGAAAGGTCCCCGTGCTGCTCCTCAAAGAGCCTGGCCGCTTCTTCCGGCGTCAGCGCACGCCCCGCGATGGCGTCCGGACTCTGGCTGGCGGCCCGCACCACGACCGGCGCTTCCGGATAGCCGGCCCAGTACGACTCCGGGCGGCGTCCCGGCGCACTCTCCGCCCCGTACACGCCGTACTCTTGCAGCGCTTCCCACATGGCCACCACGTTTTCCGGCGGCACGTTGGCCTGGATGTTGTGCACCGCCGCCGCGACGAAGCCGCCGCCCGGCGCAAAGTCGTCAATGCGCCGCCGCGCCTCGTCCTTCACCTGCTGCGGCGTGCCGTCGGTGAAGACGCCCTGCGTATCCACCAGCCCGCCCCAGAACGTGATGTCCTTGCCAAAATCGCGCTTCAGGCCCTTCGATTCCATGCCTTTCGCGCTGACCTGCACCGGGTTGATCGCGTCCACGCCGACCTCGATCAGGTCCGGGATGATGTCGCGGATCGCGCCGCAGCAGTGGTAGAAAATCTTGGCCTGGGAGCGCGCCTTGATGAAGTCGAAGATCTTCTTGTGGCGCGGCTTGATTACGCGCCGGTAAATGTCCGGGCTGATCAGCAGGCCGAACTGCCCGGCCACGTCGTCGGCTTCCTGCACCACGTCCGCGTACTCGCCCACCAGCGGCAGCGCCTTTTCCCAGTAGGCAATCTTCAGGTCGACGATGGTGTCCATCAGGTATTCCAGCCACGGCAGGTTGTTCACCAGGTCCGGGTACACCTTGCCAAAGCCGCGCGTCCAGCACGTCAGCTCCCAGAAGCCCGCCGCCAATCCGCCCAGGATGACCGGCTCGCCCAGCGTCTCTGCCGTGTGCTGCGCCCGCTCGCGCAGGCCCTCGAAGCGCGCCGGATCGACCGGGTCCGGCCACGGGAAATTCTTGATCTCCTCGATGGTCGATGCCTTCGAGAGCGGGTGATCGAACATGTCGTAGAAAAAGCCGCCCTCTTTCGGCTTGCGCCAGCCGATATGCCACTCGTCGTGGAAGAAGTCGTAGCCGGGCAGATCGGTGGTGTTGATCGCGATGCGGAACGTGGCCGACGAGCGCGGCGACACGACCCGCACATCCGAGCCGAGCCGCGCCCGCACGTCCTCATCCACGACCGCGATTTGCTGGAAAATGTCCATCACCTGCACCTCGACCTCTGGCAGGCCGAGATACTTGCGCAGGTTGCGGTACGTGTTGACGTGCAGGCTGGTCAGCACCGTGCCGCCCAGGTCAAAGGGGACCTTGTCCGGCTCCTGGTGGTTCAGGGCAGCCATCAGCCGTTGGCGTGAGTTCATGGGTGGGGATCTCCTGTCTCCGTTCTCAGTCAAAAGCGTTTCTTTGGCGCAGGGCTTTCACGGCAGCAGCACGCTGCCCAGCGTCCGGAAATGATCGGCGGCGTCGTTGACGCCCAGCGTCGCGCGCACCGCTCCCGGTTGCGCGGCGAATACCCGGTCGAGCCGCACCAGCGTCAGCGGGTCGCAATCGCCCACGTGGTGCGCATTGAGCGCCGTCCCCGCCTCGTCCAGCCAGTGCAGCCACAAGTCGCCGTGCTCGAACGCGCCGAACGTGCCCGTCAGCCGCAGCCAGTCGCCCGCCTGCAACGCCTGCGCCCGCAACGGCTGAATCTCCGCGCCGCCCGCGTTCACGCCGCGCACCTTACCATCGGCGCGGCACAGGTCCCATTCGATGCTCAGGCTGCTCGATCCGCCCGGCGGGATGGTGCGCAGCGGGCCGAGCGCCTCGGTTTCCATCAGGTACACCGGTTGCCGGCTGTAATCCAGATTGCCCACCACGCCCGCGCCCGTCGTCCATACCTCGGCGCTCACGCCCTGGTCGGGATACTCCGCGCCTGCGTCGATGCTGAACGTCTCGCAGAAGGCGAAGCCTGCCGCCGGGTTGGCAAACGCGATCCAGCCACTCGGCCCGGCCAGATCAAGGCCCACCTTGCCGATATGCCACAGGTACGGCGCTTCAAACAGGCCGGTCTGCGCGTTCGCCTGCCACTGTGGGTTGTCTTCCGCGCCGAACATCACGTTGAAGCCGCGCGGGAACGTGCTGTTTGGGTTGAGCGGCGCGGTGACGATGGCCGTCGGCTCGTAGACGAGTTGCCCGTTATCGGCCTCGCGGTGCGCCGCCAATTGCGCCACATCCCAGATCGCCCACCGGATCGGCTCGGCGCGCGTATTGCGAAAGGTGAGCGAGACAAATACCCGGCTGGAGCCGTCGCGCACGATGAATTGCCGCGTGATCTGCACGCCGGTGCGCGGATCGGGCGCGCTGGTCATCCGCACTCGCGCCATGCCATCGCCCACCGCCAGCTCGTCCACCGTGTACGGCCCCGAATCGAGCACCGGGTCGGGCGGGCCGTGCCACTGGTCATCGCGCTCCCAGCCCTGCGGCGCAGGCCACGTCTTATCGCCGCCGTAATTCTTCCACGCGCCGAGCGAGCCATCGCCCTGGTGCTCGTCGGGCGTGAATAGCTTGCCGGCCAGTTCCGGATCGACGTAAAAGAACTCGTGCGGGCCGAGCGCGCAGCCCATGATCCGCCCGCCAATATCCGGCACAGCCGCCAGCCGCACCAGCCCATTCGTCACGAAACAGGCATCTTTCCAGCCCAAAAACTCGCCCCGGTACGCTTGCACACGCTTCAATTCCATAAAACGCCGTTCCCTCTTGGTCCCTCACTCCCCAACCCCTCTCTCCCAGGGGGTGAGAGGGGCCAGGCCAGGCTTTTCCCCTCTGCTCCCCTCTCCATGAGGGAGAGGGGCTGGGGGTGAGGGTTCACATCCCCCTCACCCCCGTCGCATAGGCCATCAGCGTCTCTTCGCTGGCCTCGGCGCGGTCCAAAATGCCCGTGACGCGCCCCTCGCACATGACCACGATCCGGTTCGCCAGCGCCAGCACTTCGGGCAACTCCGACG
>JADZBY010000293.1 GCA_020851855.1 Anaerolineae bacterium | reverse complement strand
GGGGTGGGCGGCGGGGGCGCTCACCGTGGATAGGGGACCGGGGCCGGGCGAAGACGCGCCGCCCGCCCGCCGGTGGTTATCAGGGTGTGTCTGCAAATTCCGTTTTCGCGTTGACCCTCACTCCCCCGGCCCCTCTCTCCCCCAGGGCGAGAGGGGAGAAAGAACGGGAATCCTGGGTTTCCGCACCTCTCTCCATGAGGGAGAGGGGCCGGGGGTGAGGGTTTGCAGACACCCTCTAGAGAAGGCAGTCCGGGCGGTTGGTCAGGGACTTTTTTAAGACGACTTTCTGAGATTTTCCGCCCGGCGCAAGGCCCGTCTGCCGTCTCAGAGAGCGGAAACGGGACATGACCACGCGCGTCAAGGTTGTGCATCGCCTTGACAAAGTATGCTGTCTCCGCTAGATTCGTGACAGATTTCGCAAACCGCCATGAGCAAAGTTCGACCAACATACAACATGTCCACCTCGGTGGGGCTGGCTGCCGCCATGGGTTGCTTCATGGCGCTCTTTGCCCTTGCCAGTCTGTTCATCGGCCTCGCGCTCGGCCAATTGCCGGGCGTGGATCGGCGCGTGACGGCGCTGATCTGCGCACTGGGCGGGTTGCCGCTGAACTTGTTCATCGCGGTCCGTGTCACGCGGCTGTTCATCTCCCGAATGGTGCAGCCCACGGCACGCAGCGAAGCGAGTGCGCCTGCCGACGAAGGCGACGAGCGCTCTTCCGGCGGCCCTTCTGTCTGAATCGAGACCATGCATTATTGGCTGCCTGAAGGAGGGGGGTCACTGTTGAAGGTTCCACTCTGCCCGAACACCGCTACCACTAGGAGGATCCTATGAGCGCAGCAATGCGCGGCTTCCTGGTCCTGATAGTGATCGTGCTGGTAACTGCGTTTGTGTGTGTTGGGCCAGCGTTTATCTGGTTGCCGCAAGCCGGAATGGGTGTGGCGCTGCCGGTCATCACGCTGCCCGCCGAAGCGCTCGTGCCAAACTGGCCGTTCTTCGGCTATGACTTCACCAATACGCTGACCTCGATGGTCGTCGTGGACGTGATCATCCTCATCATCGCCCTGGTGGTGGGACGCGCCCTACGCAGCCAGCCCCCGGACCGGTTTGTCCCGCGCGGGTTCACCAACTTCATCGAGATGTTGGGCGAGTTTTTGTACAACCAGGCGCACAAGCTGCTTGGCAAGCACACTCGCTCCGTGTTTCCGCTGGCCGCCAGCATTTTCTTGTTCTTGCTTTTTGCAAACCTGCTCAAGCTCGTGCCCGGTTACGAGTCGGTGGGTATCGTGGCCTGCGGCGAGTACGACATCTACGCCGACGACACGGACCCGGTCGCGCCCGGCCAGACCAGTTACCCCATCGCGGGCCTGAGCGCCGAAAATGCGAACCCGGACGGCGTCCTGCGGCTGGAGAATGCCTCGCTCAGCCCCGGCGGGCGTAAGGGCGACAAGGCGACGCGCGCCGATACGCTCGCCTGCGAGGAACAGTACCCGTGGGCCACGCCGCCGCTCGCCAAGGCCATCCAGGACCGCACCATCGCCGCCCAGCGCGCAGAGGTGGAAAACAAGACCATCTCCCGCGAGGATTTCCTGGCGCGCGCCCGCGAGGACTACGCCTACATCCAACTGGCCGAAGCGCTGGAAGAAGCCAAACACGACGGCCACGACACCGAAGCGGTGTACAAAGCCTTCGATATGGACGCGGCCAAAGCCGAGTTTGACGCCGAACACGCCGACGAGGCGCTGGAACACTACGAGCAGGGCGTTTTTGACGAGGAAGAAGCCCGTCACGCCTACCACGCTCGCCAGCTTGCCAAGACGCAAGGCCTGCCCGGCGACCCGAACCGGCTGGTGGTGGTGCCGTTCTTCCGCGGCCTGTCCACCGACCTGAACGTGCCGCTGGCATTGGCGATCATCGTCGTGCTGGCCGTACAGGTGTGGGGCGTGCGTGCGTTGGGCCTGGCCTACTTCTACAAGTTCATCAACCTGCCCGCGCTGGGCAAGCTGAACAAGAAGCCGATGGGGGCCATCGACTTTGTCGTGGGCTTGATCGAGATCATCTCGGAAATCTCACGCCTCGTGTCGCTGACCTTCCGTCTTTTTGGCGCTCTGTTCGCGGGCGGCATCCTGCTCGTGGTGTTCGCCTTCCTGGTCGCCTTCATCCTGCCAGTACCCATCTACATCCTGGAGCTGGTGATCGGCGGCATGCAGGCGTATGTGTTCGCCACGTTGACCATTATCTATGCCTCGCAGGCGGTCATCGCCCACCACGGCGATGAGCACACGGCGGAGCATGGAGAGGCTGCCCACTAACGCGGGGCAGGCAATCTCGCACAGCAATCTCGGACAGCAATCTTGGGCATGGGTATCACGAAAGAAGGAACATCCATCAATGACTGATGAAGCACTGAAATTCCTCGCGGCTGGCCTCGCTATCGGTTTGGGCGCTATCGGTCCTGGCATCGGCATCGGCCTCGTGGTCAACGGCGCGCTCCAGGCTATCGGGCGCAACCCGGACGTGTCCGGCGACATCCAGACGAACATGATCCTGGGTATCGTGTTCACCGAAGCTGTGGCGATTTACGCGCTGGTCGTCTCCCTGATCCTGCTGTTCGTCGCCTGATCGTGGCGCAAGAGAGGGAGGTCTACATTGGAAAGACTAGGTATTAACTCCGGCTTTCTGCTGGCGCAGATCGTCAACTTCCTGCTCATTGCGCTCATCCTGTGGCTCCTGGTCTGGAAGCCGATGGTGCGCGCGCTAGAGGCCCGCAAAGAGCGGATCGCCAAGGGGCTGGAAGACGCGCGGCAGGCCGAGCAAAAGCTGGCGAGCGCCGAACGTGACGCGCAGAAGCTGATCGAGCAGCGCCGCGTCGAAGCCAACAAGCTGCTGGAAGAGGGCCGCGCCAACGTCGACACGCAGATCAAGGCGCTGCTGGACGAGGCCCGCCACGAAGCGGAAGCCATCCGCGCCCGCGCCCGCGCCGAAGCCACCGAAGAGCGCGACGCCATGCTCCAGAGCGTGCGCGCGCAGGTCGGTGAGATCGCGCTGGCCGCGGCGGAGCGTGTGATCGGGCAGTCGCTCGATACGTCGAAGGCGCAGGGCATCATCGCGGACTTCATCGCGCAGGCTCCGGAAGGTGCAGCCAACCTGGGCCGCGAGGTGGAAGTGACCAGCGCCCTGCCGCTGAACGACGCCGAGAAGGCGCAGATCAAGAAGCACACCGGCGCGACCGAGATCGTGTTCAAGGTCGATCCGGCGATCCTGGGCGGCCTGATCCTGCGCTCTGGCGAGCGCGTGGTGGATGGCAGCGTGCGCAGCCGGCTGAACAGCCTGGCCGCGACGATGGCCTGACGCTGCAAGAACTGTTCAGACGCGGAATTGCCCGGCGGTGAACCGCCGGGCAAAAGCGACATCGCCCTGCGGGCTAATTCGTAGCCCGTCAGGGCTTCGTCGTTGTGGACCTGTGCTCATGGGTGCAGTTGATTGAGGCGGAACGTGTTTGCGGGCGGCTCGCGCGCCGCCCCTACAGCGCCCCAACGTGTAGGGGCGCGTCGCGACGCGCCCGCCGTAATGATCCGAACTGTATTCTAGACGTCCATCAGACGAGAGGTTGCCCGGCGGTTCACCGCCGGGCTAAAGCTGCAAAGCCCTGCGGGCTAATTCTTAGCCGGTCAGGGCTTCGTTGTTTTAGCCCCGTGCTCATCGGTGTAGTTGATTGAGGCGGAACGTGTT
>JADZBY010000292.1 GCA_020851855.1 Anaerolineae bacterium | reverse complement strand
GGCCCTCTCGACGGCCCGGACACTGACCGAATCGCCGCCCGCCCTTGTGGACAGGACTGAACCCGTATGACGCCCGACACGACTTCCTACCTGGTACTGGGCCTCGCCGCCGCCTTCGGCATCCTGGGCGGCTACGTGCTGAGTCTGGCAGCGCGGCGGCGCGGGCGGGACTGACGGCATGGACGAAGATCGCTCAGAGGCGGCGTGGCGGGCGCTGGCGACGGCGGCGCTGATGGGCACGGAACGCGCCCCGTTTGCGCCGCCCGTCGCCGCCGGTGGGCTTGGCTCGGCGCTGGCCGCCATCGACCCATCAAACCCGGAACGCGCCTTGTTGGACAGCGCGGCGCTGCTCGTCGCCTACCGGCGGGCGGGCGCGCTGCCCGGTCCGGCGGGCGCAGAATCGCCGTCCGGCAGCCCGCCGGAGCCGCTGCCGCCCGCCGGGGAGCGCGCCGCGAACGCGCTGGAGACGGTCCTGCGCAGCCCGATGGCTTTCCGGTTGGTTCAGGAATGGTGCAGGCTGGCCGACGAGGCGGGCGTGCGCACCCCGGACCAGCATCTGCCGGCCCTTCTCGATTTGGCGGCGCGGAATCCGGACATTGTGCCTTCGCTGCCCGGCGGAGTCGGCGCGCGTGGGCGGTGGCTGGCCGCATACAACCCGGCGTGGCGGCTGCTGGCGTTGGAGCCGGGCCGCGAAGGCGACGCCTGGGCCACCGGCAACCGTGCGACGCGCCTTTTTGCCCTGCAAATGGCCCGGCAGCGCGACCCGGACGCCGCACGAATGTTGCTCCAATCGACGTGGAAGACCGAGCCGGCGGATGATCGCCTGCGTTTCATGCAAATCATGGAGCGTGGCCTGTCGCTGGCCGACGAGCCGTTCCTGGAGAGCGCACTCACGGATCGTTCAAAGGGAGTGCGGATTCTCGCCGCCGCACTGCTGAGCCAGATCGGCGACTCGCGGCTGGCGGCGCGCATGGCCGACCGGCTCCGGCCCCTGATCCGCTTTGACCGGGCGTCGGGCCGCATCCAGGTGGCGTTGCCCGAAGCCTGCGACGCGGAGATGCAGCGCGACGGCATCCAGCTTGAGCCGCCCGTACCGGACCTGGGTGAGAAGACGTGGTGGTTCGCCCAGATGTTGCGCTGCGTGCCCCCGCGCGTGTGGGTCGCCGAGCTTGGCGCACCGCCGGGAGCGCTGATCGCCGCCGCCGAGCGCTCGATCTGGAAGCCGCCCTTGCTCGAAAGCTGGACCGAGGCGGCTTTAGCGCACGCCGACGCCGACTGGCTGCTGCATCTTCCGGTCGAGTGCTTTCGGGTCACAGCGCGGGTTAAACTGGCCGTAGAGCGTTTGCCAGAGGCCGTGTTGCATCGCCTGATCAATCACTGGCTCCAGATCGCGACGCCGCTCGGAAATGGCCACCCGCTCGTTGTGCTGCTGCACTCGCCGGCCCTTCTGACCCGCCCCCAGACGCGGCTCGCGCTGGACAAACTTCGGCAGATGTCCGACCCACCGGCGGACGCCGGGCTGCTGCTTGCCTCGCACCTGGTCATGAGCTTGCATCCCTCGGCGGTGGGCGACGTGGAAGCAGCGCTCGGCGTTCAGGATGGCGATTTCAAGCGCTGGGGGGGCATCATGCGCGATGCGCTTCAATTCCTGTACCTGCGGCGCGAGATGTACGCCGCGTTTGGCAAGCTTTAGGATGTGTCTGCAAAGCCTTTTCTTGCGATGACCCTCACTCCCTCATGGCAAGAGGGGAGAGAACGGGGAACCCCCAGGTCTTTTCACCCCTCTCCATAAGGGAGAGGGGCAGGGGGTGAGGGTTTGTAGACATACCCTGCCATGAAAGACACGGACCTTCAGCGATGAGCGTGCATCTCTTCGGCATCCGCCACCACGGCCCCGGCTCGGCCCGCAGCCTGCGCGCGGCGCTCGAACAGCTCCGGCCCGACGCACTATTGGTCGAAGGCCCGGCGGATGGCGACCCGATGCTGCCGCTCATGCTCCACCCGGACCTGATCCCGCCGGTGGCGCTGCTCATCTATGCGCCGGAGCGGCCTCGGCTGGCGGCCTATTACCCCTTTGCGGAGTTCTCGCCGGAGTGGCAGGCGCTGCGCTACGGCCTGCGCGAGGGTATTGCGACGCGCTTCATGGATTTTCCGCAGACGCACCGGCTGGCCATGCTGGCCGAAGAGATGGACGCGGCGCTGCTCGGCCCGGAAGCCGAGGCCGGCCAGGGAAATCCGCCGCCCGCAACGCCACCCGCCGGGCAGGACGTGCACCACGACCCGCTGCGCTGGCTGGCCGAAGCCGCCGGGTATAGCGACGGCGAGCGCTGGTGGGAGCACATGGTCGAGCAGCGTCGGGGCGACGACTTGGGCCTGTTCGCCGCCATCCTGGAAGCGATGACCGCCCTGCGCGAGGCCGCCCCGCCTTCGCCCGACAGATTGGAGCCGCTGCGCGAGGCGTGGATGCGGCGCGCCATCCGGCAGGCGCAGAAAGAAGGCTGCCAGCGCATCGCCGTGGTGTGCGGGGCATGGCACACGCCCGCGCTGGCCAGCCTGCCGCCCGCCGGCCAGGACGACGCGCTGCTGCGCAAACTGCCGCGCCTCAAGGTCGAGGCGACGTGGGTCCCGTGGAGCTATGGTCGGCTGACCTTTGGCAGCGGCTACGGCGCGGGCATCGAGTCGCCGGGCTGGTATCACCACCTGTGGGAAGCGCGCGGCGACGTGGCGGCGGGCTGGATGGCCCGTGTGGCGCGGCTGTTGCGTGATGAAGACCTGGACGCATCGCCCGCCCAGATCATCGACGCCGTGCGCGCCGCCGACACGCTGGCTGCCCTGCGCGAGCGGCCCATCCCCGGCCTGCCGGAGATGAACGACGCGGCGCAGATGGTCTTCTGTTTTGGCCGGGAAGGGCCGATGAACCTGATCCGGCAGAAGCTGATCGTCAGCGAGCGGCTTGGCGATGTGCCCGACGCGACGCCGATGGTCCCGCTTCAGCAGGATTTGCAGCGCGAACAGCGCCGGTTGCGGCTCAAGCCCGAAGCGGAAGCCCGCGACTTGACCCTCGATCTGCGCGAGCCGCTCGACCTGGAACGCAGCCGCCTGCTGCACCGGCTGGCGCTGCTCGATATTGAGTGGGGCAAGCTCGATGAGCTGACCGGGCGTGAAAAGGGCACGTTCCGGGAATACTGGAAGCTCCAGTGGCAGCCTGAATTGAGCATTGACCTGGTCGAGGCCAGCATGTGGGGCACGACCATCCAGGACGCCGCCGCTGCCTATGCGTCCGGCGCGGCGGACAGTGCGCCGGATTTGCCCTCGCTGACCGTGCTGCTGGGTGACGTGATCCTGGCCGACCTGCCCGACGCGGCCCGCCACCTGATTTTCTGCCTTCAGGACCAGGCGGCGCTGGCCAGCGATACCGGCCACCTGATGGACGCGCTGCCGCCGCTGGTGCGCATCCTGCGTTATAGCGACGTGCGCCAGACCGGCCTGGACATGGTGCGCGGCGTGGTCGATGGGCTGGCGGCGCGCATCACGGTTGGCCTGTCGGGGGCGTGCGCCGCGCTGGACGATGACGCGGCGTCCGCCATGGCGGTGCGTCTCAGCGCCGTGCACGCCGCCTTTGCCCTGTTACAGAATGCCGAACACATGGCGACATGGCAGGCGGCGCTGGTCCAGGTTGCCGATCGGCCCGGCGTGCACGGGCTGGTCGCCGGGCGCTGCCACCGGTTGCTGTACGAGCGCGGCGTGTTTTCGCCCGACGAGACGGCGCGCCGTTTCGGCTTGGCGCTCTCGCCGGCCAGTGATCCACTGTACGCCGCCGCGTGGCTGGAAGGATTCCTGCGCGGCAGCGGAACGATCCTGTTACACGACGAGCCGCTATGGCGCGTGCTCGACGGCTGGGTGAGCAGTCTCAAGAGCGAGACGTTCAATGCGCTGCTGCCGCTGGTGCGGCGCGCCTTTACCAGCCTGGACTCGAACGAGCGGCGCGCCCTCGGCGAGCGAGTCCGCCGCCGCCGAATGCCAGACGCAGACATGGCCACACATTCGGGCGCAGTGCTCGTCGATGCAGTGCGTGGGCAAGCGGCGCTGCCGGTGGTGAGTCACCTGCTCGGTGTTACGCCTTTAAGAGACGGGCCGTAACAAACTCCGTTACAATGAGCATATCGGACAACAGCGACCGATCCGGGACGCTTGCCCTGGGCATGGCTGAGCGGCGTCACCGTATCACGCCGGGGCGCGCCGCGTCACGGCACGTTGCCGCCTTCACGGTCCCCGTCTGCGCCTCACGGATGCGGTGGGGAGCCTGCACTGAGGAGAGAGTGCCTTGTCCGCGCCACATGACGCCGCCTTGCACGACGCGCCTGAACTTCTCGACCACGGTGTGATGCTCGAATGGCTGGAAAATGGCCAGGTTGCCGCGTTCCAGCCATCCAAGAATACTCCCGAAGCGCTCGCCACGGTTTTTGACCGGGCCGAAGCCATCGTGCGCGGTTGGCCCAGCGGAAAACCTCATCTCGTCCTGCTCGATCTGAAAACCGCAGACATCAGCCCGACGCCGTATATCCGACGGCGCGGCGAAGCGATTCAGGCGCTGCGCCCCGACGTGCTGATCGCCACGGCCATACTCACACAGCGCAACGTAGCCGGGCAGTTTCTGAGAGTCGTGGTGGCAAAAACGCAGAAGGAAAAGGGGCTGGTAGCCGTTCACTTTTCTCGCGACGACGCCATCACATGGCTGAAGCGAGTGGGCGGCATCGGCTAGAACCTGTCATGCACTTTGAGCGCCGGACAGTACGCAGAACGACGCAGCCAAGACACGTACCTCACCCCCGGCCCCTCTCCACGACTGCCACCCCAGCGGGGACCCCGGCAGTCGTGGAGAGGGGAGCGCGCGAACCCACGCCGTTCCCCCTCTCTATGCGGTACTCCGCGTGGAGAGGGGGCAGGGGGTGAGGTCGCAAGTTCATGACAGGCTCTAGCGCTCGCACCGGGTCGCATAGCGAAGGGAAGCTTCATGAGTCCAGACCACGAATCCCAGGCCAATGGCCAAGCGTCGGCAAG
>JADZBY010000291.1 GCA_020851855.1 Anaerolineae bacterium | reverse complement strand
TCGAAGTTGAACCGTCTTCCATACTCAAAATCCACTGTAGAGATAGGGCCGTCCCATATATGAGAACGTCACGTAAAGTCCGTTGTTGTATACAGAACGCTGAGGGTTGGAATACTCATTCCAGATAAATCGATACGATGCGCTTACTGCCAGTTCCTCAGTTATCCGGTACCGCACCCAGGTATTAAGAAGTAGCTGATCTCGATTCAATGTACTTACGTTGTTCGACAACGCATCGGTTTGAGTCGTTTGCATGTTATAGATGCCGCGCCATCCAACAATCCAACGGCGCGAAATATCTTTATCTAAAGACAACACAATGTCGTCCGAGACGGTTTGTGCACCCCGAGAACTCGGGCTCACAGCACGCCTGTAATCGATCTTTGCACGCGAGTCCGCAAATGCCTTTTTGATGCTCGCGTTTGCCACTAATCCAACGTCCGAGGATTTATCAACGGTCGCCTGCTCTTGAACGAACGTGATCGCGCCGGAAATCGGGTCAAAGACTACTTGCGGCTTGTCAAATACGAGCCTCGTATTTGCTTTGCTTTTCGTCAAATCGCTTCCAATGGCAAAGTCGACGTCCAACGTGGGCGAGAAATGGTACTGGGCGCCTAGTTGCCCCCCGTAAGTTTGCGCGGCACTTCCGGACGTCAGCACTGCATTTTGCAACAAAGTGTCTTTCGGGCCGGCCACGAACTCGCTCACATGCGTATTGATATAAAGGACCAGTGCCTCGCTGAGTACGTAGCTCACACCGGCATTGATTTGCTTGTAGTCGTAGTCTGAAAAACTGGTCCCAGGCCTGTCTTCAAAAGACACGTCTGAAAACATCAACCCCAAGTTCACTGATATTTGGTCGCTCAAAAAATACTGAACACTAGGTTGGACGTTAAAAGTGTCTCGACTAATGATGTCATTCCTACGCTCACCTAGATCAATCTCTTCTGTGGCGAGTGTTGAATCGCGCACGTAGTCAAAACCGAGGCTGGCGATCGCGTTAACAGTGGGATTCCAACGGCTTTTCGTACGGATGTTGTATTCATCAGCATCCACGTTTTCGCCGATCAAAAAACGACGAAAATTAAAGCCCGGAGTAACAACGGATGACCAAGTGCTCGACGCAACTGTAAGCGCCGCGCTTGCTCCCGTGTCAAAACCCCAAGCGGCCTCTTTGTCTGCCGATGTAGATCGCAGGTTATCGGTAGCGCGTGTCCCAACCTGAACCTGGGGCTGTACGGATAGGTCAACCGCATATGCCGCCCCCCAGCACGACAACATGCAGACCAAAATCGTCTGAAACAAAAAGCTCAGTTTGCGCTGGACAATGTACGATGAGGTAGCTCGAAACGACCGGCTTATCGCAGCACCCACCTGAATCGTAGCGCCCGCTACAAAAGCAACACGTCTACACCAAGAGATACGTTCAATATTCAAGCCCACCCCCAATCAGTGCGGTTCGAACTCTAAGATTTGGGTTCGTATCCGTATTTGCACCGCATGTCCGTTTCATAATTTTATTGCGTCCCTGGAACTGGCGCCCTCTCCCGCACCGTTCCGCGCGACATACGACCTGGCCAAATTGGCTTTCGCATTTTCCATGGCCTTCTCTGGATCCGCCGCTTCAAATGCTTCACCGACGGCCGCGAACAGCCCATTGGCAATCCGCTCCCGCACCAGGTCGTATACCAACTCGGCGCTGATGTGCTGCTCACCACTGGCAAACCCATACACCAGCGCGGTGTCGCATAGCGAATTGATCAGGCGCGGCACGCCGCCGCATTGGTAGTGAATGAAGCGCACCGCTGCTGGCTCAAACAAGCCTGCCGCGCCACCGGCCGTGGTCAGGCGGTGGTCTATGTAGTGAGCGGTTTCTTCGGCGCTCAGCGCCGAGAGATGGAAGTCCGCACCGATGCGCTGCACCAGTTGCACCAGTGCTGGCCTACGCAGGCGCTCGCGCAGTTCGGGCTGGCCGACCAGCACGATTTGCAGCAGCAGGTCTTTGTCGGCGTTGATATTGGTTAAGAGGCGCAACTCTTCCAGGGCCTTTTCGGAGAGGTTCTGCGCTTCATCCACCACCAGCACGCAGCGTTTGCCTTTGGCGTACTGGTCGATGAGGAAGCGCGCGAACTTGTCGTACTGGGTGGCTTTGCTGGTCTTGGCCGGCAGACCAAACGCCACCGCTATCCATTGCATAAGGCTGCCGAAAGCTTCGTGGGTGTTGGAGATCAAACCCACGGTCATGCTGTGGTCGGCTTCGTCCAGCAGGCGGCGCACGAGGGTGGTCTTGCCGGTGCCTATGGCGCCGCTCAGCACGATGAGTGCCGAGCGGTTCATAAGCCCATACTGCAACATGCTCAAGCCCACGGCGTGGCGGCCGCCCAGGTACAGGAACGCCGGGTCCGGCGTCAGCGCGAAGGGCTTCTCAGAGAATCCGTAGAATTTTTCGTACATCTACTTATCCGTGCAGAAGTCGTCGCGCGCGTCGGCGGCCGGCATGGCACCTGTCAGCCTTACGGCACCACGACCACGTCGCCGGGTTGCAACATTATGTTTTGGTCGAGGCTCTTGCCCTTCTGCACATCGCCATAGCGGAACGGCAGCGCGCTTTGCGAGCCACCCGCGCGGCGCAGGATCGAGATGCCATTTTCATCCGCAAAAGTCGCAAGACCACCGGCCATGGCCAGGGCCTGGGTTACGTCCAGCGGGCGCTGCATGACGAATGCACCGGGGCGGGTGACTTTGCCGAGCACATAGATGGCGTTGCCATCGGTCTTCTGCACGAGCACGGTGACCACCGGCTCGGGAATGTATTCCTTGATGCGGTCGACGATGGCTTGCTTCACGTCTTGCACGGTGTGGCCGGCGGCATCGATGTCACCGGCGAGCGGGAAAGAAATGCCGCCGTCCGGGCGCACCAGCACTTCCTGCTTCAAGTCTTCTTCCTTCCACACCACGATGGCCAGCACGTCGCCGGGCTGAATCATGTAGCCGCCGCCGGTGGCTTCCACGGCATTTGCCGCGCCGGGCACACCCAGTGCGCTGAACAGTAATAGCGCCAGGAGGGCGCGCAGACCCAGTCGTGATTTCATTGACGGTTGTCCTTTTGAGATTGAATTCATTGATACCGATTCCCTATCCCGCGTAACTGCCGGTGGAGTCGCCTTTTATCCCACTCGGTTGTAGCGATCTTCGAAGCGCACGATGTCGTCCTCTCCAAGGTAGGAGCCGGACTGCACTTCTATCAAATCGAGCGGGATGACGCCCGGGTTCTCCAGCCGATGCTTCACCCCCAGGGGGATGTAGGTCGACTCGTTTTCAGCCAGCAGGAATACTTCCTCGCCTTTGGTCACCCGGGCCGTGCCCGACACCACTATCCAGTGCTCGGCGCGGTGATGATGCATCTGTAGCGACAGACTGGCGCCAGGGTTGACCACGATGTGCTTGACCTGGAAACGCGTGCCGACGTCGATGCCCTCGTAGCTGCCCCATGGCCGATACACGCGGCGGTGGGTCAGGCGCTCTTCGCGGTTCTGGCGGGTGAGCCACTCGACCACGTGTTTGACGTCCTGGGTTTTGCGCTTGTCGGCCACCAGCACGGCGTCGGCGGTTTCCACCACCACGAGATCCGCGCAGCCCAAGGTCGCCACCAGGCGGTGCTCGGCGAAGACCAGATTGTCTTGTGAATCGATGGCGCACACGTCGCCGCGGGTCACGTTGCCATGGGTATCGTGAGCCGAGACTTCCCACAGGTTCGACCAGGAGCCGACATCTGCCCAGCCGGCATCCAGAGCCACCACGCGCACCCCGCCCTCCACGCTCAGGGGCTCCATCACGGCGTAGTCGATGGAGTCACTCGGTGAGGCGGCGAAGGCGTCGGCGTCGAGGCGGAAGAAGTCGCCGTCTTGGCGGCCGGCGGCGGTGGCGCGTTTTGCGGCGGCGGCTATGGCCGGGCACAGGCGCTCGGCCATGGCCAGCCACACCGAGGCGCGCACCATGAAAATGCCGGCATTCCACAGATAGCCGCCGCCGTCGATGTAGCGCAGGGCCGTGTCGGCGTCGGGCTTTTCTTTGAAGGCTTTGACGAGATGGGTGGGCGGATGCTGCTCGCCCGCCAGCGCCGCGCCGAGTTCGATGTAGCCGTAACCGGTTTCGGCGCGGGTCGGCACGATGCCGAAAGTCAGCACCTGGCCTTGCGCGGCCAGGCGGGCCGCTGCCTCAACGGCAGCCTGGAAGGCGGCGCGGTCGGCAATCAGGTGGTCCGACGGCATCATTAATAAGAGTGGATCGGCGCCGCCCTGCATCGCCATGGCGGCGGCGGCGCTCAGGGCCGGCGCGGTATTGCGGCCTGTCGGCTCGAGCATGATGCTGGCCAGCGCCACGCCGGACAGACGCGCCTGCTCGGCAACCAGAAAACGATGCTCCTCGTTGCACACCACGATAGGGGGGGATGCGTTCAGGGCCGGGGCGCCGTCGAGGCGGGTCAGGGTCTGCTGCAGCAGGGAGTCGTTGCCGCCCAGCGCCAGAAACTGCTTGGGGTAATGGCCACGGGACAAGGGCCACAGGCGTGTGCCGCCCCCACCCGCGAGGATCACCGGCAGGATGGCGGTGGGCGTCGACTTACTCGGCATGTCGGAAACTTGATTTCAAACTGATAGAAACCCGGACTAATGTACTTTCGAGAACTCGGCGCTAAGCTGGCATCACGAGCTCGCGAATAGTAGCAGCCTAGTTTGGCCCATTGATATGTAAGGCGTCACCAAATGCGGCAGCGCAAACATTTTTTGCCTGATTCTGGCCCACACCACTGGGCGCGAGCCGCGGCTATTCACACATATATATGTGTCAGGCGGACGACACCGGCGCTGCGCCGCGCAGCATCCGCACTACGTTGATGCGGGTGATGTACAGAAATACGCCGAAGCTCGCGGCCAGCGCCGACAGCACGCCGCGCACGAGACTGGCCTGGTCGTTGATGAGAAAGCCATGACAAATCTCCAGTGTGACGGCGCAGGCAATGCCGGCCAATACCGAGACCCGGTGAGTCCATGGCGGTGGCCGCGACGAGCGGCCGAGCGTTTCGGCGACGAGGTAACCAAACAGCGTAAGCGCGGCGGCCTGCTCAGCCACCCGCACCGCGAGATGGCGGCTGAAGGGAATGGGCGGATACAAGAGCCCGGCATGAAATTCGCTGAAGCCCAGCCCCGGGCGCCACAACACCAGCATGGCGAGATAGGCCAGCATGCACGGCCACAGCCGCGCCAGCACCCGGTGCTCGAAGCGCCCATCACGACCGACCCAGCGCGGGTCGCGCGCCAGGAGCGCCACGCAACTGCCGAGCACAGCCACGGTGCAGATGAGCACGGTGCCCGGTGTGATCAGCACGGCCAGGCTCGCCCCCGACAGAAACCACGCCAGGACCACCAGCACCACCGTCAATGGCGTGCCGGGCTTGCGCCCCGCCAGCCGATAGCGCCACAGGCCGGTGATGGTGATGACGCCCATGAGGCCGAGTGGCAACAGCATCCAGGTGCCGGGCGCGTGACGCTCTTCGTCGATACTCAAAAGCCCCATCGGCGGCAGGCTCAAATACACCACGTTGAGCAGCGGATGGTCGATGGTCAGTACGTCAGGAAACAGACGCGCGAGATGACTGCGCACCCGTGTGCACAGCCATGCGCCGACCACGGCGCCGCTGCCATTGGCCAGCACGTCGGTCAAAGACGTGGTGCGCGCCGGCACGAATTGCTGGCTGGTCTCGATGCACACACTCGCCGCGATACCGAACAGCAAGGCGGCGAAGACGGGATGGGTCTTGGCCGGGTCGCGCGCCAGCACGAAGAGATAGCCCACTGGCACGAAGAACAACACATTGGCCGGCACGTCTGGCCAGTCGCCCAACCACACCACATACCAATGCGCCGGCCAGGTGAAATTCATCGGCGACAAGGTCAACACCGCCACGAACATCAAGGCATACAGCAGGATGGCGCGCTCGACGAGTCGTGGGGAGTGGGTGAAAGGCACGCGCGTGATGGTCGTGGTTGAAGATCGAGTCACGAGTGTATCGGACTACGGAATGGACCCTGTAGGTCCGACAAGTTCGGACAGTCGGGCCCGTGGCGGAAAGGGCGGACAATTATTGAGGCGCGGTGCCGCGCCATTGAATGTCCGACTGAAGTCGGACCCACGGCGAGAAATCGCCCTGGGCATTGAACCCATTCACACCCAATCGTGAGAATTGCCACCACAAATGCGGTGCGTCGATGTTTAAATGCCGGCCACGGTGCACAACATCTGGGGGACGCCATGCAAGCATGCTATAAGCCCAATCATGTCACGGCTTGATTGCTGGTCGTCCATGAACGATGAACCTTTCGCGCAACTCATGCGACCAAGCGACGCGATGCTGACAGAAATACGAGACCCGCGATGAACCTCGCTGCCAAGTTGCCACCCACGCCTTTGCTGTTGCCGACCGCGGCATTGCTGCTGGCGAGTGCCGTACTGGTGGCGACGCTGTTCGTGCAGGGCAATGCATTGCGCG
Organism: Anaerolineae bacterium; assembly: GCA_020851855.1. Classification (GTDB taxonomy): domain Bacteria; phylum Chloroflexota; class Anaerolineae; order Aggregatilineales; family UBA2796; genus JADZBY01. The sequence continues at coordinate 1,490 of JADZBY010000291.1, read as the reverse complement.
ACAGTGCGAGCATGGCGCAGCCCAACACCGTCGCCGGCAAAGACAACGACGCGCCGCTGTCCGCCGCCGAGCCCGCCACACCGCTCACGAGCCTGGCCAACAGCGAGTTGTTCGGCCATTACGATCCCGCGCAGGCCGCGGCGACCAGCCCGGATAAAACGCCCGCCGCCGCGCCCGCGGCGCTTGGCGACCAAGCGCCCGATACCCTGCCCGACGCCACCCTCGCCTTGAAACTGCAGGGCATCGTGTTCAAAAAAGACCCGGCTCAGCGGCGCGCCATCATCGCCGGCGACGGCCCCAACGCCGAAGCGCGCAAGATTGGCGAGACCCTGCTCGGCGACGCCGTCATTCGCTACATCGAAGCGCGCCGCGTGGTGGTGGAGCAGCAGGGAGAATTGAAAGCACTGCGCCTGCCCGAGGCCGTCCTCAACAACGGCGCCGCACCTTTCGCGCACGCCGAGGCGCCACCGATGCCGGGCAGTGCGCCCATGCCCTATGTCGAACAGCCCATGGAGCAACCCTACGAACCGCCGCCGGAAGATGTCGACACAGGCACCACGCCAGAAGACGCCGCGGCCATGGACGACAGTGGCAATGTTGAACAAAGCGAGCCAACGGAATAAGCCCGTGAACACATCATCACTCTGCGCCGCCACGAGCTCGTCACGCGAAAGTGCGGCGCGGGCTTTCTGCTACCATCGCGACGGCCTGCGCCGCCGCGCAAGGGAGAACTTCGATATCGTGATAGGCCTGATACCACGCTGGGCGCGGAGCCTGCGCTTTGACTGCCGCCCTGCGCTGCTCGCGCTGGTGCTGTGTGTGCCGATGCTCGCGATGGCGGAGCCTGAACCAACCGGCATCGTCAAACAGGACAACGGCGAATTCACCATTAATCTGCGTGACGCCGACATACGCGCCTTCATCTCGAGCGTGGCCGACATCACCGGCCAGAACTTCGTCGTCGACCCGCGCGTGAAGGGCAATGTGACGGTGATTTCATCGGCGCCGACCAACGCCAAGGCGCTCTACGATGTATTTCTTTCCATCCTGAAAGTGCACGGCTTCGCCGCGATTCCTAGCGGTGACGTGGTGAAAATCGTGCCCGACGCGACCGCCAAGCAGGAAGGCCAGGACACCCCGGCCTCCTACGTGGCCCGCGATAACGATGCGCTGGTCACAGCCGTGGTGCCGGTGCGGCATGTGAGCGCGCCCGAGCTCGTCGCCGTATTGCGGCCGCTGCTGCCGCAGGAAGCGCACCTCGCCGGCTTCGCCGCCAGCAACGTGTTGGTGGTGGCCGATTCCGGCGTCAACGTGCGGCGCATGATGCGCGTGGTCGCGCAACTCGACACGCCGTCCGACAAATCAACCCAGCTCTACGAACTCAAGAACGCCGAAGCCGAAGACGTGGTGCGGGTCATGAACTCGCTGTCTGGCGAGCCCGGCAAACAGCAGGCGCCGGGCGTGAACGGCCCGCAGTTCATCGCCTACGG